>BADC01000048.1 GCA_000333435.1 Corynebacterium-like bacterium B27
CCCCCGGAAGCTGACGACGGTGAGGTCGCGCACCCCCGAGCGCACGAGCGCGCGCACCAGTGCCATGGGCTTGCGGCGCGACCCCCAGCCGCCGATGCCGACCGTCATCCCGCTCTCGATCAGGCCGATGGCGGAGTCGGCATCCGTGCGCTTGTCGTTCACGTCGCCAGGGCGCCGCCCGAGGCGACGAACTCGTCGCGGTGCTCGTCGGCGACTCCGGCCAGGTTGAGCTCGAACGTGAAGCCCTGCTCGAAGCGGTAGCTCTTCGGCACGTCGATCGGATCGATGCCGTTCAGCGCTTCCTTGGCCGCGCGCACGACCCGGGGGTCTTTCGCCGCGATCTCGCCCGCGAAGTCGAGCGCAGCCTCGTCGAGCCGGTCGCGCGGGACGACCTCGAACACGCTGCCGAACTCGGCCAGGCGCTGCGCCGTGATGGTGCGGCTCGTGAAGTAGAGAGCGCGCAGGAGGTGCTGCGGAACGAGCCGGGAGAGATGCGTCGCCGCACCCAGTGCGCCTCGGTCGACCTCGGGCACGCCGAAGTAGGCGTCATCGGCCGCGATGATCACATCGCTCGAGCCGGCCAGGCCTACCCCGCCGCCGAGACAGAAGCCGTTGACGGCCGAGACGACCGGCACGCGGCACTCGTAGATGGCCTTGAACGCCTCGTAGCAGCCCCGGTTCGCCTCGAGCAGCGCCGAGAACCCCGGCGTGCGCTGCATCTCCTTGATGTCGACGCCCGCGTTGAAGCCCCGGCCCTCCGCGCGCAGCACCACCACGCGCGTCGCGTCGTCCTGCGCCGCCTCGCGCATGGCGTCGGCGACCGCGAACCAGCCGGCCACCGGCAGCGCGTTGACGGGCGGGTGATCCATCGTGACGACACGGACGCCCTTGTCGTGCATCGTCGATTGAACTGTCATCCAAACACCTAACCTAACGTTTGCTTGTTACCCTAGCACTTGCTTGGTTTGGTGCATAATGTGTTCGACAGGGCTCGTCATCGACGCCCGCCGCCTCGAAGGGGAGGACAAGAATGACCGGAATCTGCGAGGGCCGCGTGGCCATCGTCACCGGAGCGGGACGCGGGCTCGGGCGCGAGCACGCGCTCGAACTCGCGCGACAGGGTGCACGGNTGGTCGTGGAACGACTCGGCACCACGCTCGCCGGCGACGTTCGGCCGAGGGCCC
>BADC01000047.1 GCA_000333435.1 Corynebacterium-like bacterium B27
ACCGGGATCGGCAGCGATCGGGCGCGGCTCGCCGGGCGCGTGCCCCGCCATCATCGGCTGCACCGCGTCGTCACCGACCTCGCCGTGCTCGATTTCAGCGGGCCGGACGGCACGCTGGCGCTCGTCAGCACGCATCCGGGCGTCTCGGTCGACGAGGTGCAGGCCGCCACGAGCTTCGACCTGCACCTCGGCCGGCGCGTCCACACCACGCGGCTGCCCGACCGCAAGGAGCTGCGGCTCATCCGCACCGTGCTCGACCCCCGACGACTCCGCGACCGAGAGGTGCTCACCGCATGACCACGCCGCCCACCATCACGACCGCGTTGACCGAGCTGACCGGGGTCGATCATCCGATCGTGCAGACCGGCATGGGCTGGGTGGCCGGCGCCCGCCTCGTCTCGGCCACCGCCGAAGCGGGAGCGCTCGGCATCCTGGCCTCGGCCACGATGAGCTACGACGAGCTGGAGCGGGCCATCCTCGAGGTCAAGGAGCGCACCGACAAGCCGTTCGGTGTGAATCTGCGTTCCGACGCGGCGGATGCGCCGGCGCGGGTCGATCTCCTCATCCGGCACGGCGTCAAGGTGGCGTCGTTCGCGCTGGCGCCGAAGCGGGAGCTCATCCGCACGCTGAAGGACAACGGGATCGTCGTGGTGCCCTCGATCGGCGCGGTGCGGCACGCCGAGAAGGTGGCGGAGTGGGGGGCGGATGCCGTGATGGTGCAGGGCGGCGAGGGCGGCGGCCACACCGGCAGCGTGCCCACGTCGATCCTGCTGCCGTCGGTGGTGGCGGCGGTCGACATCCCGGTGATCGCGGCCGGCGGGTTTCAGGACGGCCGGGGCCTTGCCGCGGCGCTCGCCTACGGCGCGGTCGGGATCGGTATGGGCACGCGGTTCCTGCTCACGAGCGACAGTGCGGTGCCCGACGCGATCAAGAAGCGCTACCTCGGCTTCGGGCTCGACGGCACGGTCGTCACGACCAAGGCCGACGGGATGCCGCACCGGCTGCTGCGCACCGAGTACGTCGAGGAGCTCGAGCACCAGGGGGCGCTGCGGCGGCTGCTGCCGACACTGCGCCGCTCGGTGCGCTACAAGGAGTTGAGCGGCCTGAGCTGGCCGGCACTGGCGCGCGATGCACTCTCGATGAAGAAGGCGACGGGGCGCAGCTGGGGGCAGATGATGGTGGCCGCGAACACGCCGATGCTGCTGAAGGCGGGGCTCGTCGACGGCGACACGGGGGCCGGGATGCTCGCGGCGGGGCAGGTGGTCGGGCTCATCGACGACCTGCCGAGCTGTGAGGAGCTGGTCGACCGCATCGTGGCGGAGGCGGCGGAGCGCATCGCGGCGACGGCGGCGACGCTGCGCTGAACCCTCGGCTCAGCCGAGCTCGCCGGGCGGGCGGCGCCAGCGGTAGGGGGTGGTGGTCGAGACCGCGACGAGGCCCGAACGTTCGAGGATGGGGCGCGAGAACTCGGT
>BADC01000046.1 GCA_000333435.1 Corynebacterium-like bacterium B27
ACGAGGAGAACGCGCGGGCTCATGTCGCCATCCTCTCAGTCATCACACCGAAGCCGGTGGACCCCACCGGGTCCGGCACCGGAATCGTCCGCGCGCGCCGGACGCCGACGAACACCGCGCCGGCGCCGACGAGCGCCCACACGATCAGGCACAGGACCGGAGCCGCCAGGGCGGACCCGAGGTCGGAGGCCGGGAGTCGCCCGGCGATGCTCGTGAACGCGGAGAGGGGGAGGAACGGATCGAGTGCGGCGATCCACGGCGGTGCGGTCTGCAGCGGAAGTGCCGCCGAGAGGGTCGCGAGCTGGAGGAGGGTGAGGACCGCGACCGCGACCCCGCCCCAGCGGCCGAGGAGCACACGGAGCCCGGTCACCACAGCCGTGAAGGCGATGGCGGCCACCACGGCGACGGCACCGAACGCGATCCCGGAGGCCAGGTCGAGTCCGAGTGCGGCGAGCATCAGGGTCACCACGAGCCCCTGCGCGGCGGCGATCGCCGTCGCGCCCCGCAGCACTCCGAGCGTGAGGCGCCCGGAGGACATCGGCGACATCAGCGCCGCGGCCGAGAGCGCGCGCGACCGGATCAGCATCGTCGCGACGGCGCCGATCCACAGCACCACTGCGGCGATCACCGCCGGCAGCCAGCCCGCCGCCGAGCTGTTCGCAGTCGTCACGACGGTGACCGGCTGCGCGACCACGTCCGCGAGATCGCTGATCTGGTCGTCGGTGTAGGCCGGGGCCGCGGCAACGCCCTCGGCGAGCTTCGCGGCCAGCTCGTCGGCACCTGCGGAGGCCTCGTTCGCCCCGGCGACCAGATCGGCGCCGCCGGTCGCGACGGTGTCGGCGCCCGTCGCCGCATCGGCCGCGGCGACGGCGAGGCGATCGGCGCCCGAGGCCGCCGTCTGGGCCCCGGCCACGAAGTCGGCAGCACCTTGCGCGTAGGTGGCGGATGAGCCGGCGAGGGTCTGGGCGCCCGAGGCGGTCGCCGCTGCGCCGTCCGCGACCTGGCCTGCTGCCGTCGCGAGTTCTCCGGCCGACGACGCCGCCCCGGCGACCGCGCCGCAGTACTGCGGCCCCGCGGTCGGCGGGCAGGACGCGGCGAGGTTCGCGAGCGCATCGGCGAGCTGCTGCTGCGACGCCGCGATCGAGGCGGCGCCGTCGCCGAGCTGGGTCGCACCGGCCGCGAGCGTGCCCGCGCCCGCGCCGAGGTCGGCCGCTCCGTCGGCCAGGACCGTCGCGCCCGCCGCCAACCGGTCGTTCCCGGCCGCGACGTCGGCCGCCCCCGCGCTCAGCTGATCTACCCCGTCCGCCACCCGGGTCGTGCCCGCGCCGAGTTGCTCCGCGCCGTCTCGCACGCGTGCGGTGCCGTCGGCGAGCTGCTCGGCGCCGTCGGCGGCGTCGGCGAGCCCGCCGGACAGCTCATCGATGCCGGAGAGGGTGCTGCTGACGAATGCGGTGGTGATCTCGCGGCCGAAGGTGTCGGCGGCGGTCCGGGTCACGATCTGCGCGGCCGCCGCCGACGCAGGGGAGGCAGCGGGGTCGGTCTGCAGCGTCAGCTCGGTCGCGACCGGATCGTCGCCGCCTGCCGAGAGTACGGAGGCCGAGAAATCGTCCGGGATGGTCAGCACCGCGAAGTAGTCGCCGTCGCTGAGCCCTCGGCGCGTC
>BADC01000045.1 GCA_000333435.1 Corynebacterium-like bacterium B27
GAAGGGCGGAGCAAAAGAGGCGGCCTCCGTCGGAGTCGCGGGTGCCTCGGCCGTCTCCGTACATGCCGCCAGCCCCAGCACGGCGAGTGCTGCAACCGCACCCACCACGGCGCCCCGAGCGCGGCTCACGGCTGCCCGACTTCTCCCGCGCATCCGCTCACCACCCGTCTCGACCGTCAGTCCCGCTGCTTCCGGTCTACCTGGAAAATGCTCCGAGCGGGAGCCGGCGACGGCGTGGAGGTCTGGTCGGTGGACACCGGGGCGCCCGCGATGAAGTCGCGCAGCTCCCGCCCGGCCACCACCTTCGCCGGCACCGGATCCCCCGCCACGAGCCGCGGCAGCGTATCGAAGGGCAGCGGCGCGTTCGACGCGAACGCGACCACGTTGCCGAACCGTCGCGCCTTCAACATCTGCGGGTCGGCCACCAGCGCCACCGCCGGGAACACGTGCGCGAGCGTCGCCGCCTGGCTGCGGGCGAACGCGAGCCCCGCTCCGTCGGCCACGTTCACCGCCACGATCCCGGTGGGCGAGAGGATGCCCGCGACGGCCGTGTAGAACTCCGCGCTCGTGACGTGGGCAGGCGTGCGGGCACCCGCGAACACGTCCACCACGACGACGTCGACCGTGCCGTGCAACCCGGGCGGGAACTTCGCCAGCACCTCGCGGGCGTCGCCGTGCCGCACCCGGATGCTCGCGTCCCGCGGCAGCGGCAGGTGCTCGCGCACGAACTCCACGAGCGCGCTGTCGATCTCCACCACCTGCTGCCGCGACCCGGGCCGGGTGGCGGCAACGTAGCGGGGCAGGGTGAATGCGCCACCCCCGAGGTGCACCGCGGTGATGGGCGCTCCGGGCGCGGCGACGAGGTCGATGCCGTGCCCGATGCGCCGCACGCAGCCCGCGGCCGACCACCAGGGCGGCGACGGCGATGAGCGCCGACGTGGTGGCGATCGCCACGGCCACGAGAGCCGTGACGACGAGGGTGGCCGTGAGGTCGCGGGGCGAGGTGCGCATGCTGAGGACCACGGCGGTGACCTCCGAGGTCACTCCACCGCCGTCGTACCGCAGACCGAGACCCTGCACGTCGACGCGCTCGGCGAGGTAGGAACCCGACGTCGGTGTCACCTCGGGCCCGGCGTCGGCGACGACCTCGGTGACGTCTTCCGCCGGAAGTCCGGATGTCGCGACCGCCTCGTCGCCGGCGAGGAGGACGACGCCGATGTCGTTGGCGACGAAGTTCTGCAGCGTGTCGAAGTCGATGGTGACTCCACCGCTGAGGCGCAGACTCGCCTGAACCCGGTCCGCTGCCGCGGTGAGCCGGTCGGTGTCACGATCCAGGAGGATCGAAGGCACCGCGATCGCACCGATCGCCGCGAAACCCAGCACGATCACGACGACGACGAAGGAGAGGCTGAGGGTCAGGCGGCCTCGGATGGACCGCACCGCTATGCCTTCCCGGGATCGTGGATGCGGTAGCCGAACCCGCGAACGGTGACGATCATCGACTGCTGCTCGGTGTCGATCTTCCGCCGCAGGCTCGAGATGAATCGTTCGACGACGTTGGCGTCGCCGCCGAAGTCGTACATCCAGATCTCCTGGAGGATGACGCTCTTCGAGAGCACCCTCCCGGCGTTGCGCATGAGCAGTTCGAGCAGACGGAACTCCGTCGGCGACAGCTCGACCGGGTTCCCTGCCCGGGACACGAGATGCCGGTCGACATCGACGCTCAGGTCACCCACGTGCAGCAGATCATCCGCGGTCGGTGACTCGTCACCGGCATACCGCCGGCGCAGTATCGCCTCGATGCGGGCGATCAACTCGGTCGCATTGAATGGCTTCACCAAGTAGTCGTCGCCGCCGAGCCGAAGACCGCGCACCCGGTCGTCCACACCGTCCCGGGCGGAGAGGAAGATGATGGGGATCCGCGCGTCGC
>BADC01000044.1 GCA_000333435.1 Corynebacterium-like bacterium B27
CGCCACGAGGGCGGGCGCCGGAAGCGCGATCACGAGACGGCGGAAAAGGCCACGATTCACGGGAAATAGACTCCAGACATTCGCCCTAGCTAGACGCCCCCCTCACCGCTCGTCAAAAGGCTTTTGACCGGCCCGCGCACTCCAACGGCTGGACCACCCAGCGTTAAGCATCGTAGCGTCGCCTGCAATGAAGCGGGCTTGAGCCGGCAGTCATGTCATCGGGGGTGTGAGTGAGCGGCGTGGCATCGAAGCAGGCAAGCGTTCTGTCGGATCGGCAGGCCCTGTGGGCGTTCATACTGGGGTGCGTCGCGGTGACCGTGGGCGTACTCGCCCACGCGCCGATGTTCCTGATGGCGCGCGCCATGCACTACCGGCTGGCCGGCATGCCGATGGGCATGGGCATGATGGCGGGCATGGCGCTGATCGTGATCGGCGTCGCGGTCGCGGGCTACGGGCTGCTCCCCCGTAACGTCGCCGCGCAACGGGCGGCCGCCGCCCGTATCGTGATCGCCGCGCCGGAGGACGCGCCGCTCGGCTGGGCGCACTGGCGGCTGATGATCGTCCTCACC
>BADC01000043.1 GCA_000333435.1 Corynebacterium-like bacterium B27
GCCGGGGCATCGCGGAGGCGATGGCCGCGGAAGGAGCGGTGGTCGTCGCCTGCGACGTGCTGCCGTTCGACGGGGAGAGCGCGGTGGCCGAGCAGGTGGCGCTCGACGTCACCGACGAGGCGGCCTGGTTCGCCCTGGTGGGCGACGTCGTCTCCCGCCACGGGCGGCTCGACGTGCTCGTCAACAACGCGGGAGTCACCGGCCCCGCCGCGGTGCATGAGACGACACTCGCCGAATGGGAGCGCATCGTCGCCGTCGACCAGACCGGCGTCTTCCTCGGCATGAAGGCCGCGATCCCCGCCCTCATCGACGCCGGCGGCGGTTCGATCGTCAACATCTCCTCGATCTGCGGCGCAGCGGCCGTGCCGGGCATCGCCGCCTACCACGCCGCCAAGGGCGCGGTGCTCACCCTCACGAAGAACGCGGCCGTCACCTACGCGCCGCAGGGCATCCGGGCGAACGCCCTCCTGCCGGGCTGGATCCAGACGCCCATGACCGCCGGCCAGTCCGACGACGTGAACGCGGTCTTCCTCGACGCGACCCCGCTCGGCCGGCCCGGCACCCCCGAGGACATCGCCTGGGCGGCCGTGTTCCTCGCCTCCGACGAATCGTCGTTCGTGACCGGCGTCGACCTGCCGGTCGACGGCGGCTACCTGGCCCGATGAGGGAGGCACGCGGATGATCACGGGAACGCACCGCCTGAACGGCAAGGTCGCCGTCGTGACCGGGGCCGCGATGGGCATCGGCCGCGCGGTGACCCGCCGGTTCGCCGACGAGGGCGCCTGGGTGGTGGCGGGCGACGTCGCTCCGTTCGGCCCCGCCGGCGACCTGCGCATCGACCAGCGACGTCTCGACGTGGGCGACGAGACGTCGTGGGCGGAGTTCGCCGACCACGTGCTCGGCGTCTACGGGCGGGTCGACGTGCTCATCGGCGCGGCCGGCGTGATCGGCTACGAGACCATCACCGAGCTGCCCCTGACGGAGTGGGAACGCGTCATCCGCATCGACCAGACCGGGATCTTCCTCGGCATGAAGACCTTCCTGCCCGCGATGATCGAGCACGGGGGCGGCTCGATCGTGAACTTCTCCTCCGACTGGGGAGTGGTGGGCGGCGTCGGCGTCACCGCCTACAACGCCGCCAAGGGCGCGGTGCGGTCGCTCTCACGGAACGCGGCCGTGAGCTACGCGAGCCAGGGCATCCGGGTCAACTCCATGGTGCCGGGCTGGATCCGCACCCCGCTGACCGACCGGCAGCCGGCCGACGCCAACGAGCGCGTCATCGGCTCCACCCCGATGGGCCACGGCGGAGACGTCTCCGACATCGCCGACGGCTGCGTCTTCCTGGCCTCCGACGAATCGCGGTTCGTCACGGGCACCGACTTCGTCGTCGACGGCGGCTTCCTGGCCGTCTGAGCGACAGCACCGAGCACACCACACGAACACACGAGAGGAACACAGATGAGCCTGCACCTACCCGACGGCAAGACACTCGCCGTCAGCATCGGCGCCGACTTCGACGCCCACAGCGTCTGGATGGGGACCTTCGGTCTGTCGAGTCCGAGCTACCTCTCGCGGGGCGAGTTCGGTGCCGAGGTCGGCGTGCCGCGCCTGCTGTCGCTGTTCGAGCGCTACGGCATCACCACCACCTGGTGCACCCCGGCACACACGATGATCACCTTCACCGAGCGCTTCGAGTCGATCCTCGCCGGCGGACACGAGATCGCCGCGCACGGCTGCTGGCACGAGCCGGTGCCGAAGCTCGAGGGCGACCAGGAGCGCCGCTTGATGGAGAAGACCCTCGAGCTGCACGACAAGTACGTCGGCAAGCGGCCGCGCGGCTACCGTTCGCCCGCCTGGGACTTCACCGACGAGACGCTGTCGCTGCTCGAGGAGTTCGGCTTCGAATGGGACTCCTCCCTCATGGGCCGCGACTTCGAGCCCTACCACCCCAAGCCCGTCACCGTGGGCTGGGAGGAGGGCAGCTCGTTCGGGCCGGCCAGCCCCATCCTCGAGTTCCCCGTCTCCTGGTTCCTCGACGACTTCCCGGTGGCCGAGTACATCCCCGGCGTCAACCAGGGCCTCGGCTCGAGCGAGGTCATGTTCCAGCGCTTCAAGGACCACTTCGACTACGCCTACCGCAACGTTCCGGGCGGGGTGCTCGCCATCACCGTGCACCCCCAGACCATCGGCCGAGCCCACCACATGATCGGCTTCGAGAAGCTCATCGACTACATGAGCTCCTTCCCGGGCACCTGGTTCGCCCCCCTCAGCGACATCTACGACACCTGGGGAGAGGACTGAGCCTCCACCCGCTCCACGCGTTCCACCGCACCACCCCCTTCCATCCCGACATCCTTCGCATCACCGAGAGGACCAGCACATGAGAAAGCTCATCGGCGCCACCGTCGCCATCATCGGCGGAGC
>BADC01000042.1 GCA_000333435.1 Corynebacterium-like bacterium B27
GCATCGGCCGGGCCGCGCGCTCCGACGCGCACCGACCCGGTGCCGGACGCGCCGTCGCCGACGCGCCCCGGCTCGTGCGCCGCCCGCTCGTGATCGGCGCCGCGCTGCCCCTGCGCGGTTTCGTGGCGGCCGACGGCACCGAGATGGCCCAGGCCACGCAGCTCGCGGTGGACGAGCTGAACGCCCGCGGCGGCATCGACGGGCGCCTGCTCGCGATGGAGATCGTCGACGTCGACATCATGGATGCGGCGAGCATCCGGCACGCCATGACCACGCTCGCCGAGCGCGAGGTCGACGTCATCACCTCGGGCTACTTCGCCCACCAGGAGGTGGCGCACGAGGTGGTGGCCGAGTCGGGCATCCCCTACCTGCACGCCGCCACCATGAACGCCATGGAGGAGCGGGTGCTCGGCGACCCCGAGCGGTACGGCCGCATCTTCCAGGTCTGCCCGAGCGACACCAACTACGCGCCCCGATACGTCGAGGTGATGAGCGAGCTGCGCGACCGCGGCCAGTGGATGCCCTCCTCGAACCGGCTCGTCGTGGTGCAGGGCGCCTGGGATCTCACCGATCTCGGCGTCGCACGCGCCTCCGAGATCGCCGAGCGCCGCGGCTGGCAGCTCGAGGTGATGCGGCCGTTCGCCGACGGCGAGTCGTCGTGGGCCGAGGTGGCCGAGCGCATCCGCCGCTCCGAACCCGCGTCGGTGATGCTCGGCCACTACCTGGTCGACGGCACCGTGAGCTTCTTGCAGCGCTTTCTCGACCAGCCCTCCGACACCCTCATCTACTCGGTCTACGCCCCGAGCGTGCCCGAGTTCCGCGAGCTCCTCGGCGAGCGCGCGGAGGGCATCCTCTGGGCAACCGTCACCGGCACCTACTCCGACCCGCTGGCCCGCGCGTTCGTCACGAAG
>BADC01000041.1 GCA_000333435.1 Corynebacterium-like bacterium B27
TGCGTCCTCGCGATACGCCCGCCCCTTCTCGGGCATCATGCTGAGCAGCAAGCGGTCGGTCTCCGCCTTCTGCTCGTCGATCAGCTGCTGTTTGACCTGCAGGCTCCGGCTCATGTCGTTGAACGCGACCGAGAGGTCACCGAACTCGTCGCGGGTCTTCGAGGTCACCTCCACACCGAGGTCGCCGCCCGCCACCTGGCGCACGGCACCGACCAGCGTGCGCACCGGGCGCGCGAAGACCTGCGCCAGCAGGAGCGAGAGCAGTGAGACCACGACGATGATGGCCAGGATGGCCAACGCCAGGTTGCGGGTGAAGTCGTCGACGGGCGCGAAGGCCTCGGCGGTCGTGATGCTCGAGACGATCACCCATTGCACCCCGTTGATGTCGACCGGCGCGTAGGCGCTCAGCGTCTCCTGACCGAGGTAGTTGGGAGCGATGACAGTGCCGGTCTTCCCCGAGAGGGCGAGTTGCACGGGCAGGGTGTCGACCCGTTGCAGCTGCACGGTGCCGCCCACGTCCACCATCCGCTGGGCCAGATCGGGTGCCGAACCGCCCGCGATCGTGAGCTCGCGGAACGACTCGGGGTCGTCGACGAGCAGCCGGGAGATCGAGCGCATGGTGCGGTCCGGCCCGACCAGGTACGACTCGCCGGTCTGACCGAGGCCGTCCTGCTGCCACCCCTCGTCGCCGGTCATCACCGCGTTGATGGCGTCGATCGGCAGCTGCACCGCGATCACGCCGTTCACGGTGCCACCGTCGCCGATGGGCGACACACCCCACGCCGTGGGCACGCCGAACGAGGGCTGGT
This sequence comes from Corynebacterium-like bacterium B27, assembly GCA_000333435.1. Classification (GTDB taxonomy): domain Bacteria; phylum Actinomycetota; class Actinomycetes; order Actinomycetales; family Microbacteriaceae; genus Herbiconiux. The sequence goes on from BADC01000041.1 coordinate 810, forward strand.
ACCGGTCGAAGTCGGTGATGGCGGCGTAGTTGACGGTGTTGGAGTTGAGCGCCGCGGAGTACGCGTCGGCGAGGATCGACCCCTTGTACGGCCCGTCGAGCAGGTTGGTGCCGAGGTCGACGCCTTTGAAGACCGAGTAGACCACGTTGCCGTCCGTGTCGAGAATGAGGGCGTCCTCGAACTGGTACCGGTCGACCAGCTCGCGGAAGTAGGGGTTGTACTTCGCCGCGACGGCCGACCAGGCACTGCCGTCGCCGGCGTCATCGACGAGCGCCGCCGCGTCGTAGTCGCCGGCCGGCGGGGCGGTGTAGAAGTTCTGCAGGTACACCTGGGCCGCGCTCGTCGGCTCGAACACGTCGGGTGCCGACTCCTGACCGGTGCGCGCCTCGAGCGCGGGAATGAACGAGTCGGCGTAATACGCATCGACGGTCGCCTTCTTCGCGGGGTCGACCGGCTGCCCGTCGAGCTCGGCGAACGCCGCCGCGAACTCGGCGGCGGCCTGATTGCCGGTGGCTCCGCTCGAGTCGAGCACGAGACTCGACTGGATGTTCTGGAACAGCGACTGGATGGCCGTGGTCTTGGCCTCGCGCACGCTCACCAACTGGTCGAACGCCGCGTCGCGCAGGCTGTCGCGGCCCGAGACGTAGCCCACATAACCCACCACCAGGGTCGAGCCGATGCTCACCGCGAGCAGCATGATGAGCAGCTTCGACTGGATGCCGAGCCCCCGTCGGCCGGAACCCGCGGCTTTCGCCGCCGACAGTGTGAGACGACTCCGCGCCATCGATGTGCCCCCGCACGCTCAGCGTCATCCCCTCGATGACTCAGGGGCAACTCTAATCACATCCGTCACGCGCGGGAAGCGCGAGATCACGCGTTGGCGAGCTGCTGCGCGGAGAGCGCCGCATAGGTGCCGCCGCGGGCGAGCAGTTCGGCGTGTGTGCCGGATTCCACGATGCGGCCCGCGTCGACGACGAAGATGACGTCGGCGTTGACGATGGTGGAGAGCCGGTGCGCGATCGCGATGGTGGTGCGGCCGTGCGCCGCGGCGTCGAGCGCATCCTGGACCACGCGCTCGGAGATGGAGTCGAGCGCGCTCGTCGCTTCGTCGAGGATGAGGATGGCCGGGTCTTTCAGCAGCACGCGGGCGATCGCGATGCGCTGCTTCTCGCCGCCCGAGAGCCGGTAGCCGCGCTCCCCCACCACCGTGTCGTACCCGGCGGGGAAGCTCATGATGCGGTCGTGGATGTTGGCGCCCCGCGCCGCCTGCTCGAGCTCCTCGAGGGTCGCGCCGGGCTTCGCGTAGCGCAGGTTCTCGGCGATGGTGGCGTGGAAGAGATAGGTCTCCTGGCTCACGATGCCGAGCCGGTCGATGAGCGACTGGTGCTGCAGGTCGCGCACGTCGAAGCCGTCGATCTTCACGGCGCCCGAACTCGCCT
>BADC01000040.1 GCA_000333435.1 Corynebacterium-like bacterium B27
GCGAGCGGCGAGCCACCAGCAGCAGTCCGCCGGCCGCGAGCAGCAGCAGCACGCCGCCGCCGAGGAGCGGCGCGACCTGCGCACCCGTGTTCGCGAGCGGGGTGCCCGGGCCACCGGCCGGAGCGGAACCGCCGCCACCGCCGCCGTTGCCTGCTGCAGCGATCGTGACCGTGGAGGTCGCGGCCGCGCTGGTGGCGCCGTCGATCGTCTGCACGGCGGTGATCGTCACCGTGCCCGAGGCGAGCTGGGCGCTGAGCGGGATGGCCCAGGTGCCCTTGGCGACGGTGGCCGGGCCGGCGATCTGGCCGTTGACCCAGATCGTGACGCTGGCGCCGTCGATGCCGGTGCCGGTCACCTGGGTCGGGCCGTTGCCGGCACCGAACTCGGAGCCGTTGGCCGGGCTCGTGATCGCCGGGGCGACCGGCACGACGCTGAACTTCACGCTGACGCTCGGCGAGGTGGAGGCATCCGCTCGGTTCTGCAGGGCCGAGACGGTGTAGCTGCCGTAGCCGAGGTCGACCGGAACGCTCCAGGTACCGGACTGGCTGACCAGAGCGGTGTCGTCGACGTCACCCGAGAGCGTGACCGTGGCGCCGGGCTCACCGGTGCCGGAGATCGCGCTGATCGAGGTCTCGACGGTCTGACCCGAGAACGGCGAGGTGATGACCGGAGCCTTGAGCGGCGCCGGAACGACCTTCACCGAGAAGGTGGTGGCGTCGGACGTGTCGAAGCCGCGCTTGGCGAACACCGAGTACGAAACCGTGCCGGCCTGGCCGGGAGCGGGGAACGACCAGTTGCCGCTGCCGTCGACGGTCACCTCGAAGCTGTCGCCCTGGCTCGGGTCGATCATGAGGGTGGCGCCGGCCGGGCCGGTGCCGCTGATGGTGCCGCCGGTGTAGACGTCGCCGCCGTCGGCGGGCGAGGTCAGCACGGGTGCATCGAGGTACAGAGCGACGGTGTAGCCGTTGGTCAGCGCGAGGCCGGCCTGAAGATCTGCACCCCACATGATGCCGTCTGCGCGCCGGCCGCCGGAGACCACGCCGACAGCGCTGTCACCCTGCAGAATCGCTCCGCCGGAGTCGCCCTCATCGCTGTCGACATCCGTCATGAAGCCGTAGACGAGGTGGCCACTGACGTTGGCCCAGCCGTTGACCGCCTCGACGGTGCCGGAGGTGAAGCCGGTCGTGCGGCCGCTTTTGGACACGCTGGAGCCGACCGTGGCGCTGCCGACCGAGCGCACCGGAAGGGTGGCCTGCGAGAGGTCCTCGCTCGCGAAGGTCGTCCAGTTGGTCACTTCGGGAAGCGTGGTCAGGGCGTTGTTGTCGATGTCCCAGGCCGAGATGTCGACGCTGTTCACGTCGCCCTCCGTGCCGGCCGAGTTGCCCGGGCCGCCGAACTGGCTGAACTGTGCCACGCCCAGCTCTTGTGTGGGGGTCGCGTCGTTGGGGGAGGATGCACCACCGGCCTGGTCGTTGCTCGGCAGCGTGAGGGAGCTCAGTCCGAACGGCGCGGCTTCGCCGTTGCCGACGCAGTGACCAGCCGAGATGAACGCCGGGTCACCCTCGGGGCTCCATCCGCTGAAGCCGATCGAGCACAGCCCCGCCTTCGTTGAGGTGGGCGTCTCGTAGGCGATGTAGCCCGCGCCACCCACGACATCATCGGCGCTGTAGGCCTCCAGCGGCCCGCTCAGCACCTTCACGACCACGTTGCTCTTCGACTCGACGAGCAACCGTGCTCCGTCGTCGTCCAGCTGGTCGGCCGCTGCCGTGGTGTACACCACGACGTTTCCGTTGCCGTCCTTGGCCACGGCCTGCACCTCGTCGTCGCTGAGCAGCGACTGCGCATAGGCGTCGAATGCGGCGCCCGAGAGCGGAGCGAGCTCGTCGTCGCCGGCCGCGAAGGCTGCCGAGCCGAAGGCTCCGGTCATACCCGCGACCGTGACGGTTCCGATGGCGAGGTACGCCATCCTCTTCCATGTGTTCGTCATATACCCCTGGTCCCTTGTGAAAGGCGGGGGGCGAAGCGCGTGGTGCTCCTCGGAACGGAGACGGCTCCCCCCAGCCGACACCGACCATACACAATCCGTCACTCACAGCACAGGGGAGTTAACCCCCTTGCATGGGGAGTTGGAAAGGCGCTATGCGGCGTCCCCGATCGACAGGACGCCCGCGGCCGCCTGCGCCGCCGCCACCGCCTGGCCCGAGAGCACCCGGCGGTTGTCGAGCTGCTCACCGATCCGGCGTGCGAGCGCGGGATTGCGGCGCACCGCCGCGTCGACCGCATCGCGCGGCACCCGCAGCACCCGAACGGCCCGCGTGGCCGTGGCGACATCGGTGGTCGCCTGCCGGGTGAGGGCGGTCAGGCCCACCGATTCGCCTCGCTCGACGAGCGCGAAGTCGAGCCGGCCCTTGCCGTACGGCGTCGAGAGCTGCAGCGTGCCGTCGAGCACGATCCGCAGGCTGTCGGGCACCGCGCCGATGGGCTGCACGACCTCCCCGGCGCCCCATTGCTCGATCCGGCAGCCCGGGGCGATCTGGTCGAGGTAGTCGCCCTCGAGGCCGAACAACGGCCCGACGTAGGCCAGGGCCTCGCGCACGGTCTCGGGGGTGTTCACCGGATCGGTGGCGTCGCCGTCGAGCGCGAGGTCGTTGCGCCGCGCCGCGTACCAGAGCCAGGCGTAGAAGAGGGAGACCGCCTCGGCCTCGCGGGCAGGACTCACCACCGGCAGGCTCACCGCGTAGGTGGCGTTGCCCTCGTAGCTGACCCCCGGGCGATCGTTCTCGTCGAGCATGGGCAGCTCCGCCGCCACCGACTGCAGCACGGCGGAGACCCGATGCGGGGCATCGTCGGTGCTGAACTTCACGGTCACCGTCGCGACGTACGCCCCGGCGGGCTGGCTGAGATTCGTGAACGAGGCATCCGCGAGCGACGCGTTCGGCACGATCTGGATGCCGTTACCGGTGTCGATGTGCACAGCCCGCCAGTTGACCTCGACCACGCGGCCGCGCCCCGATGGCGTGTCGAGGAAGTCGCCGAGCTTGAACGGCTGCTCGAACAACAGCAGGAGGCCCGAGATCACCGAGCCGACGGCGTTCTGCAGTGCGAGGCCGATGACGATGGAGGTCACGCCCAGCGCGGCGAACAAGCCACCGACATCCGCTCCCCAGACCCACGAGAAGAGGATGGCGAGGCCCACCAAGATGAGGGCCAGGCGCGCCAGATCGATGAAGATCGACGGCAGCCGCTTCTGCCAGCTGCCCTCGCTGGCGTTGGCGAACAGCGCCACGTTGAAGGCCGACAGTACGAGCAGGATGAGGAGGAACCCGAGCACGGTACCCACCACCCGCACCCAGTTGAGATCGAACTTCTGGTCGGACGCGAGGGTCAGCAGCACGAACAGCGCGAAGACGGGCAGCACCAGGTTGCGCAGCAGCCGCACCGGCTTGGCCGCCGGGTTGCCCCGGCGCACGAGCACCCCGAGGATCTCGGTGAGCACCACGAGCAGGATCGGCAGCCCGATCGCGAGGCCCACCGCCCAGGGGAACCAGGCTTCCTTCCAGATCTCGGTCATCGCATCCCTCTCAGGAGATCTGCCACACCGCTTGGGGTGCGCCCTTGATCTCGACCGAGGCCACCTCGACCAGCCCGCTGGTGTCGGCCAGTCGGTCGCGCACCCGCTGGGTGAGGAAGATGCCGGGCTTGCCGGCGAGCTCCTGCACCCGGTTCGCCACGCTCACCGCGTCGCCCCACATGTCGTAGGCGATGCTCTCCTTGCCCACGAGCCCCGAGGTCACCGTTCCACTGTCGATGCCGGCACGGATCGAGACCGCCGCGTCGAACTGGGCGTTGAACCGCTCGACGATGCGCGTGAGCTGAACGGCGAAGTCGACCGTGCGGCGAGCGCTGTCGACCCGCGGCACGATCAAACCGCAGCTGGCCAGGTACCCGGTGCGGAGCGTGCGCACCTTCTCCACTCCCGCTGCCGCGGCGGCGTCGTCGAACTGCCGCATCAGGTCGTTCAGGATGG
>BADC01000039.1 GCA_000333435.1 Corynebacterium-like bacterium B27
GCCCGGCCCTTCGAGAGGGGGTGCCTAGTCGAGGTCGCCCAGCGCGGCGGCGGCCGCAGCGGCCGAGGCCTGCTGCTGGTCGCCGACGCCGGCGCCGATGGCGACCGGCTCGCGCGAGGACTGCTCGAAGGTGAACTTGCCGTCGACGAAATCGACGTGCACGTGGTCGCCCGCGTTCAGTTCACCCTGCAGGATGCGCTCCGACAGCTGGTCCTCGACCTCGTGCTGCATCGCGCGACGCAGCGGGCGCGCACCGAGCGACGGATCGAACCCGACCTCGATCAGGCGCTCCTTGGCGGCGAGCGTGAGCTCGATCGTCATGTCGCGGTCGAGCAGGCGGTCGCGGAGGCGCTTGATGAACAGATCGACGATCTGCAGCAGCTCCTGCTTGTTCAGCTGCGGGAACACGATGGTGTCGTCGACGCGGTTGAGGAACTCCGGCTTGAAGTTCTTCTTCAGCTCCTCCGAGACCTTCGCCTTCATGCGGTCGTACGAGGTCGACTCGTTGCCCGAGACCTGGAACCCGATCGGCGAACCCGTGATGTCCTTCGTGCCGAGGTTCGTGGTCATGATGATCACGGTGTTCTTGAAGTCGACGACGCGACCCTGACCATCCGTCAACCGGCCCTCCTCCAGCACCTGGAGGAGCGAGTTGAAGATGTCGGGGTGCGCCTTCTCGATCTCGTCGAAGAGCACGACCGAGAACGGCTTGCGGCGCACCTTCTCGGTGAGCTGGCCGCCCTCTTCGAAGCCGACGAACCCGGGAGGGGCACCGAACAGCCGCGAGACGGTGGCTTCTCGCCGACTCCGAC
>BADC01000038.1 GCA_000333435.1 Corynebacterium-like bacterium B27
CCAGGAAGTGTTCGAGAAGACCGGCGGGCTGCACGCGGCCGCACTGTTCGACGGCCGCACCGGGGAGCTGCTGGTGCTGCGCGAAGACGTCGGGCGGCACAACGCCGTCGACAAGGTCATCGGCTGGGCCGTGAAAGAAGACCGCCTGCCGCTGCGGGGCGTCGTGCTGATGGTCTCCGGTCGGGCGAGCTTCGAACTCACCCAGAAGGCGTCGATGGCCGGCATCCCGGTGCTCGTGGCGGTCTCGGCCCCTTCGTCGCTCGCGGCAGAGCTGGCCGTCGAGCTCGGGATGACCCTCGTCGGATTCCTGCGCGGAGACTCGATGGTGGTCTACAGCGGAGCGCACCGCATCGCGAAGACCGACGCGGTCGCCACCGTCGGCGCGGAGGTGAACGCGTGAATCCGAAGCGGCCGATCGACGACGCCACCGACGCTCTCATCAAGGTGACGCTGCCCGGCCACGCAGCGGCGGGCATCCCCGGTGTCGTGCACTCGATGGGTCCGGCGCTCGCCCAGCTCGGGCCACGACGCACGCTCGCCCTGTTCACCTCGATGAACCAGAAGGAGGGCTTCGACTGCATGAGCTGCGCGTGGCCCGACCCTGAGTCGCGCAAGACGCTGGAGTTCTGCGAGAACGGCGCGAAGGCGGTCATCTGGGAGGCGACCCCGATCACGGTGCCGAGTTCGTTCTGGGCCGAGCACCCGGTCGACGAGCTCGCCACGAAGTCGGAGTACTGGCTCGGCCAGCAGGGGCGGCTGATCGAACCGGTCTACAAGGCCGCCGGCGACGACCACTACCGCCCGGTGAGCTGGGACGAGGCGTTCGCCCTCGCCGGCGCAGCGCTCCGGGGTCTCGATTCTCCGCATCAGGCCGCGTTCTACACCAGCGGGCGCGCGTCGAACGAGGCGGCGTTCGCCTACCAGTTGTTCGTGCGTGCCTTCGGCACCAACAACCTGCCCGACTGCTCGAACATGTGCCACGAGTCCACCGGCACCGCGCTCTCCGAGGTCATCGGCATCGGCAAGTCCACCGTGAGCTACGACGACTTCGAGCGGGCCGACCTCATCATCGTGATGGGTCAGAACCCGGGAACGAATCATCCGCGCATGCTCACGGCGCTCGAAGACGCCAAGCGCGCCGGGGCCACCATCGTCTCGGTCAACCCCCTGCCGGAGGCCGGGCTCCAGCGCTACAAGAATCCGCAGACGGTGCGCGGCATGATCGGCAAGGGCACGACGCTGGCCGACCAGTTCCTGCAGATCCGGCTGGGCGGCGACATGGCGCTGCTCCAGGCCCTCTCGAAGCGCGTGCTCGAGGCCGAGGCCGCGCGCCCGGGCACAGTGCTCGACCAGGCGTTCCTCGCCGAGCACTGCGTCGGGCTCGACGAGCTCGCGGCCCACCTGGCGCAGCTCGACGAGGCGGAGGTGCTGGCGGCCACCGGTCTGACCGGCGCCGAGATCGATGAGCTCGCCGACCGCTACATCCGCGCCGAACGGGTGATCATCACCTGGGCGATGGGCGTCACCCAGCACAAGAAGGCCGTGGCGGGAATCAAGGAGATCGTGAATCTGCTGCTCCTGCGCGGCAACATCGGCAAGCCCGGTGCGGGAGCCTCACCGATCCGTGGTCACAGCAACGTGCAGGGCGACCGCACCATGGGCATCTGGGAGCGCATGCCCGACAGCTTCCTCGACGCGCTGGCCCGCGAGTTCCCGTTCGAGCCACCCCGCGAGCACGGGGTCGATGCGGTGCAGGGCATCCAGGCCATGCAACGCGGCGACATCAAGGTCTGGGTCTCGCTCGGCGGCAACTTCGTGGGAGCCATCTCCGACACAGCAGCGGCGGAATCAGCCATGCGCGGCACCGACTTGACGGTGCAGATCTCCACGAAGCTCAATCGCTCCCACGCGGTGACCGGAAAGGCTGCGCTGATCCTGCCGACACTGGGTCGCACCGAGATCGACCGCCAAGCGTCGGGTGTGCAGTTCGTGACCGTCGAAGACTCGGTCTGTGCCGTACACGCCTCGCGCGGCCGGGTCGAACCGGTGGCACCGAACCTGCTGTCCGAGGTCGCGATCGTGTCCCGGCTCGCCCGGGCGACGCTCGGCGAGACGTCGGGCATCGACTGGGAGGGCTTCGAGAGCGACTACGACGTGATCCGCGACCACATCGCCGCCGTGGTGCCCGGCTGCGCGGACTACAACGAGAAGGTGCGCCGGTCCGAAGGGTTCGTGCTCCCCAACGGGCCCCGCGACTCGCGCACCTTCCCCACCGCGGTGGGCAAGGCCATCCTCACGGTGAACGAGCTCGAGCGGGTGGAGTGCCCGCCGGGCCGGTTGCTCCTGCAGACCCTGCGGTCGCACGACCAGTTCAACACCACGATCTACAGCCGCAACGATCGCTATCGAGGAATCAAGAAGGGTCGAGACGTGGTGTTCGTCAATCCCGACGACCTCGACGAACTCGGCCTCGACGACGGTCAGCACGTCGACGTGTTCAGCGAGTGGCCGGGGCAACCCGATCGCGAACTCCGGGGGATGCGGATCGTGGCGTACCCCACTGCGCGCGGCTGCGCGGCCGCCTATTTCCCGGAGGCGAACGTGCTCATCCCCCTCGCGAGCACGGCGGAGGGCAGCAACACCCCGGTGTCGAAGGCGGTGGTCGTGCGCCTCGAGCCCGCGCGCACCGTGGGCTGACCGGCGCGCAGCTCAGTCGCGGAGCGCGGCGGCCGAGCCGGGGACGATCGCGACGGCGGGGTCGTGCAGGGTGTGGGCAGCCACCGTGCGGCAGTCCTCGGCGAAGGTGAAGTCGCCCAGCACGCGGCCCCCCGCGAGCACCGTGGGCAGCCAGTACTTCGCGTCGTCCCACATCCCGTCCAGGGGCAACTCGTCGAGCAGGAACCAATCCGGCGCCACCTCGTCCGACTCCGCGGGTTCACCCGTCCAGCGCGACCCGACGAACACCGTCGAGTCCTGGCTCCAGTTCTCCCGGAACGGGAAAGCGAACTTCACCAGACCCGCGTCCCGCAGGTCGCCCGGGTCGACCACCAGCCCCGACTCCTCCTCGATCTCCCGCACGGCCGCCTCGAGCGCGGTCTCGCCCGGCTCGATCTTGCCGCCGAGCCCCACGATGTTGCCCGAGCCGAGACCGGTCTTCTTGCGCCCGAGCAGCACCTCGGTGCGGCCGTCCTGGCGCACGCGCGTGAGGAAGGCGACGCAGACCTGGTAGGGCGAGACGGGAGACACCTGTGGATGATATCCCGCGGATGTGTTCGCCATGTTTCAGGAATAGGCTCGCAGCATGACCGATTTCATTGATCCGCTCGAGCCCGGTTCGTTCGAACACAACGACCAGCACCCGGAGGTCGACGAAGGCGAGGAGCAGGACTCCTTCGACAAGCAGGTCGAAGACGAGTTCAAAGAGTTCATCGGCGACGCGGAGCCCACCGACGGCCCCGCGCCCGCGGGCTGACGACGTCCGCCGAGCAACCACCGGTCGCGCTGACGCGGCTGCGCGGGGCGATCCTCGCCGAGATCACCGACCTGCAAACGACCATGGCAGCTGTGCGCCATGCCCGCGAGTCCTCCTCAGACGACGATGAGCACGACCCCGAGGGCCCGACCTTGTCGAGCGAGTGGTCGCGCATCCGGGGTCTGCTGCTCGCGGCCGAGGCCCAGCTGACCGAGACGGATGCGGCACTCGCCCGCGTCGCGGACGGCAGCTACGGCGCGTGCCTGGCCTGCGGCCGCCCGATCGCCCCGGCGCGCCTGGAGGCGCGACCGGCCGCAGCCCTCTGCATCGACTGTGCGTCGCACCGCCAGACCTGAACGCGCCGCACGCCAGACCTGAAGGCGCCGCAACCCGAGCGCTGACCTGCCGCAACGCCGCAACTCCCAGCGCCTGGTGCCTACTTAGTCCCGCTGCTCCGAGCTTTCGCCGCCGAGTTCCCAGGGCAACTCCCCCTCGAACTCGATCGGCTCCTCGGGCGGTGTGTCGAACCCGCCCGGGCGCTGCACCCGGCCGAAGAAGCCCATCTGATTCGACTTCGGCAACGACGACTCGGCAGCCGAGGCCTCATCGGCGGTCTCCCCAGGCCGCCGGCGACCGAAGTATCGCGCGCGCAACCGCTCGTTGAAGCTGGGCCGCTCGGCGGACATCCGCACCGGTGGTTCCGTCGGCTCGTCGGGCTCGCTCATCGCAGGTGCTCGCGGGTGCTGTTACTCGTCGGCTCCGGCGACAACGGCGGCGACGCGCTGTTCGCGGGTGCCGAGCTCGCCGCGGCCGGGCTGGCGGTCGACGCCCTCCCCGTCGGCTCCCGGATGCACGCGGCCGGCCGCGAGGCCGCCGGCGCCGCCGGGGTGACGATGCTGACCGAGGATCCCGCCGCGAGCGCCTACGACGTGATCGTCGACGGCATCCTGGGCACCG
>BADC01000037.1 GCA_000333435.1 Corynebacterium-like bacterium B27
TGATCTTCACGTCCGCTGTCCTCATAAGCCGAAAATGAGGAAACCCCACGGGAACGCCTGCCGCCAAGGAGACGGCGAACCGGCCGCTGGCGATCGCGCCAGCGGTCGGTGAGACATTGACTGATGTGGTCAGGCGGCCGCAAGCCGGATAGCGGTTTCGCGATAGCTGTGTAGTG
>BADC01000036.1 GCA_000333435.1 Corynebacterium-like bacterium B27
CTCGACGACTGACGCGACGGGGTGGCGAGTCGGCGGAACGCAATAGACTGAAGAGGTCACTCACAGCCGCCGCGTTCTGGTCGGCGGCCTCTATCACGAGGAGATCATCACAATGGCTGAGTACACTCTGCCGGAACTTCCGTACGACTACGCCGCGCTCGAGCCGCACATCAGCGGCAAGATCATGCAGCTGCACCACGACAAGCACCACGCCACCTACGTGGCCGGTGCGAACACCGCCCTCGCGGGGCTGAAGGAAGCCAGCGAGTCGGGCAACCTCGCCACCGTGAACAAGCTCGAGAAAGACCTCGCCTTCAACCTCGGTGGTCACGTGAACCACTCGATCTTCTGGACGAACCTGACGCCCGACACCCAGACCCCCGAGGGCGAGCTGGCCGCCGCGATCGACGACCGCTTCGGTTCGTTCGAGAAGTTCCAGGCCGCGTTCACGGCCGTCGCGCTCGGCGTGCAGGGCTCCGGCTGGGCCGTGCTCGGCTACGACGTCATCGGCGGCAACCTGTCGCTCTTCCAGCTCTTCGACCAGCAGGGCAACATCCCGGCCGGTGTCGTGCCGCTGTTCATGCTCGACGTCTGGGAGCACGCCTACTACCTCGACTACCTCAACGTGCGCGCCGACTACATCAAGGCCGTGTGGAACATCGCGAACTGGGCGAACGTCGCCGAGCGCTTCGCTGCTGCCCGCACGAAGACCGAAGGCCTGCTGGTACTGTCATAGCGACTCCTGATGCCGGGCCCGCCCCCGCGGGCGGGCCCGGCATCCTTCGCCACCGCTAACCACCACCCTGCCCGTCCGGGCCCCAGCAACAGGAGCATTCTGTGTCTGTAAAGATCGGCATCAACGGCTTCGGCCGCATCGGTCGCAACTTCTTCCGTGCCGCCCTCGCGAAGGGAAGTGAGCTCGAGATCGTCGCGGTCAACGACCTCACCGACAACAAGGCGCTCGCCCACCTGCTCAAGTACGACTCGATCACCGGCCGTCTCGACGCGAAGGTCGAGCTCGACGGCGACAAGATCGTCGTCAACGGCAAGCCGATCATCGTGCTCGCCGAGCGCAACCCCGCCGACCTGCCCTGGGGCGAGCTGGGTGTCGACATCGTCATCGAGTCGACCGGCCGTTTCACGAAGTCCGACGACGCGCGCCAGCACATCACCGCGGGCGCCAAGAAGGTCATCGTCTCCGCTCCGGCCACCGGCTCCGATGTCGCGACCCTGGTGCTCGGCGTCAACGAGGGCACCTACGACCCCCAGGTGCACGACATCATCTCGAACGCCTCCTGCACCACGAACTGCCTCGCGCCGCTCGCGAAGGTGCTGCTCGACAACTTCGGCATCGAGCGTGGTCTCATGACCACGGTGCACGCCTACACCGCCGACCAGAACCTGCAGGACGGCCCGCACAGCGACCTCCGCCGTGCCCGCGCCGCCGCGGTCAACATCATCCCGACGTCGACCGGTGCCGCGAAGGCGCTCGGCCTCGTCATCCCCGAGCTCGTCGGCAAGCTCGACGGTTACGCGCTGCGCGTGCCGGTGCCCACCGGCTCGATCACCGACCTCACCGTCGAACTGACCAACCCGGCCACGGTCGAGCAGATCAACGAGGCGTACAAGAACGCCGCCGAGGGCCAGCTCAAGGGCATCCTCAGCTACACCGAAGACCCGATCGTGTCGAGCGACATCGTCTCCGACCCGCACTCCTCGATCTTCGACGCCGGCCTCACCAAGGTGATCGGCAACCAGGTCAAGGTCGCGTCGTGGTACGACAACGAGTGGGGTTACTCCAACCGCCTCGTCGACATCACCGAGTACGTCGGCGCCCGGCTCTAGAACGGATCCGCGAACCCGTGACGCTCCGCACTCTCGACTCCCTGGGTTCGCTCGCGGGCAAGCGCGTCATCGTTCGGTGTGACCTCAACGTTCCTGTGAAGGACGGGGTCATCACCGACGATGGGCGCGTGCGCGCGAGCCTGCCCACGCTCAACGCCCTCATCAACCAGGGCGCGCGGGTGGTGGTGGTCAGCCACCTCGGCCGCCCCGACGGCGCTCCCGACACCAAGTACACCCTGGAGCCGGTGGCTCAGCGCCTCAGCGAGCTGCTCGGCAAGCCGGTCGTGTTCGCGCACGACACGGTGGGCCAGGCGGCGACGGATGCGGTGGCCGGCCTCGACGACGGCGACATCGCCCTGCTCGAGAACCTGCGCTTCAACCCGGGCGAGACGAGCAAGGACGAGGCGGAGCGCCACGCGTTCGCCGAGAAGCTCGCAGCCTTCGGCGACGCCTTCGTCTCCGACGGCTTCGGCGTCGTGCACCGCAAGCAGGCGAGCGTCTACGACCTCGCCGAGCTGCTGCCGAGCGCCGCGGGTCTGCTCATCCAGACCGAGCTCGAGGTGCTCGACAAGCTGACCGAGAACCCGGAGCGCCCCTACACGGTGGTGCTCGGCGGGTCGAAGGTCTCCGACAAGCTCGGCGTCATCGGCCACCTCCTGCCCCGGGTCAACACCTTGCTGATCGGCGGCGGGATGCTCTTCACCTTCCTCAAGGCGCAGGGCCACCCGGTGGGCTCGAGCCTCCTGGAGGAGGACCAGCTCGACACGGTCCGCGGCTACCTGGCGAAGGCCGAGGAGCTCGGCGTCACGATCGTGCTGCCCGCCGACATCGTCGTGGCATCGAAGTTCGGGGCGGATGCGGAGACCGCGGTCACGGCAGCCGACGCCATCGAGGACACGCCGTTCGGCGCATCCGGTCTGGGGCTCGACATCGGGCCGGAGACCGCTGCGGCGTTCGCCGCGATCATCCGCGATTCGCGCACCGTGTTCTGGAACGGGCCGATGGGCGTGTTCGAGCTCGCACCCTTCGCCGAGGGCACCCGCGCGGTGGCCGCGGCGCTCACCGAGGTCGACGGGCTCGGCGTGGTCGGTGGTGGCGACTCCGCCGCCGCCGTGCGCGCCCTCGGCTTCTCGGACGACCAGTTCGGTCACATCTCAACCGGAGGCGGTGCCAGTCTCGAGTTCCTCGAGGGCAAGCGTCTCCCCGGCCTGGAGGTCCTCGGATGGTCCTGAAGCGCACCCCGCTGATCGCGGGCAACTGGAAGATGAACCTCGACCACCTGCAGGCGATCGCGTTCGTGCAGAAGCTGGCGTGGTCGCTCGGTGACGCGAAGCACGACTTCGCCGACGTCGAGGTGGCCGTGTTCCCGCCGTTCACCGACCTGCGCTCCGTGCAGACCCTGGTGGCGGCCGACAAGCTCGCCATCGCCTACGGCGGTCAGGATGTCTCGCAGCACGACTCCGGCGCCTACACGGGGGAGATCTCGGGCGAGTTCCTGGCCCGGCTCGACGCGAAGTACGTCATCATCGGTCACTCGGAGCGGCGAACGCTGCACGGCGAGACCGACGAGATCGTGGCGGCGAAGGTGAAGGCCGCGATCAAGCACGGCCTGGTGCCGGTGATCTGCGTGGGCGAGACCGCGGATGACCTCGAGAAGCACGGGCAGAGCGCCGTTCCGGTGGCTCAGCTGAAGGTCGCGCTCGAGGGGCTGAAGGCGGATGCCGATGTCGTGGTGGCGTACGAGCCGGTCTGGGCCATCGGCTCGGGCCAGGCGGCGACGCCGGAGCAGGCCGAGACCGTCGGCGCCGCGTTGCGGGCCGTGGTGGCGGAGAGCTTGAGTGCCGACGCGGCCGCAGCCACGCGCATCCTCTACGGCGGATCCGTGAAGTCGGGCAACATCGCCGGTTTCATGCGCGAACCGAACGTCGACGGGGCACTCGTGGGCGGCGCGAGCCTCGACATCGCGGAGTTCGCGGCCATCGTGCGGTACCAGAAGCACGTCGGCGTCTGAGCTCGGGGTTATACTTACCCTTGGTCTTCGGGGGAGCGACCCGGTTCCCCCGCATGTGAAAGGCAAGCAGTGCAGATCCTTCAGGTCATTCTTCAGGTGGTGCTCGGAATCACGAGCCTCCTGCTGACCCTCCTCATCCTTCTCCACAAGGGTCGGGGTGGTGGTCTGTCCGACATGTTCGGCGGCGGCGTCACGTCGAACCTGGGTGCGTCCGGAGTTGCCGAACGCAACCTGAACCGCATCACCGTCATCCTCGGACTGGTCTGGGTGGGCAGCATCGTCGTGCTCGGCCTCATCACCAAGTTCGACACCAGCCTTTAGGGGGCAACAGCATGGCATCAGGAGGAAGCGCGATCCGCGGATCCCGCGTCGGCGCAGGGCCCATGGGGGAGCAGGACCGCGGCTACCACGCGGAGCGCATCCAGGTCTCGTACTGGGACGCCTTGGGCAACGAAACCGTGCGATACTTCGCGGCGAACCTGCCCGACGAGGAGATCCCTGAGATCATCGACTGCCCCACCTCCGGTCTGCCGGCGGGCCGCGACAAGGAGAACCCGCCCTCGGTGGCGAAGCTCGAACCCTACAAGACGCACCTCGCCTACGTGAAGGAGCGCCGCACCGAGAAGGAAGCCGAGCAGCTCCTCGAGGACGCGCTGCAGCAACTGCGCGCCCGTCGGGGCACCGCGTAAGACTGTCTTCTCGGGCTCGCCCGGCCTTCGGCTGGGCGGGCCCTAACTGCTCGCGCCGCCGCTTCTGCGGCGCGAGGCGACATGTTCGCGTTCGGTCGCTCACGCGGCCGAGCGCTCACCCTGGGTCATCGAGCGCGGCCCGCGGCCTGCACTCGCGTGCCCCATGTCGTGGGCTGGATCGAGTCTCCATTTGGTGTCGGAGTCGGATGCATCATTCCGGCAGCAAGTGGAGACTCGATGGTTGCGCGAGCGCAGCTCCGGGGCGGAACGCAACGGGCCGTACTCGACGACCCAGGGTGAGGGTGTGGCCGAACGGTGCGACCGCAGGCCGCGCCGTTCGACCGCGCCCTCACATGTCGCGCGGCGCCGGGCAAGGACCGGCGACGCAGGCGCAGCCCGAGCGAAGCCCGGGCCGCGCCGCAGCTAGTAACTCGGCGCGATCAGCGACTCCGGCACCTCTGCCGCCGCTTCTCGGTCGACGAAGAACACCGTGCGTTTGCGCCCCTGTGCGCCGGCGACCGGCACCTCATCGGTGCTGGCGCCCGCAAGCGCCAGGCCGATGGCCGACGCCTTGTCGGCGCCCGCCAGCACCATCCAGATGCGGTCGGCCGACTGGATCACCGGCAGCGTCAGGCTGAGGCGCTCGGGCGGGGGCTTGGGGGAGTTGCGCACGGGCACGACCGTCGCATCCGTGATGCGGATCTCGTCGTGGCCGGGGAAGAGCGACGCGATGTGTCCGTCGGGCCCCACGCCCAGGAACATGATGTCGAATCGCGGGTATTCGGCACCCGAGGGCGCGGCCGCGGCGAGCTCACGGGCGTACACCCGCGCGGCCTCGTCGAGGTCGGGCACCTCGTCGGATGACGGGAAGGCGTGCACGCGGGCCGGATCGACCGGGATGTGGTCGAGCAACGCCTCGCGGGCCTGGAGCTCGTTGCGGTCGGGGTCGTCCTTCGGCACGAACCGCTCGTCGCCCCACCAGAAGTTGATGCGCGACCAGTCGATGGTCTGCGAGGCGGCCGACGACCGGATCGCCTCGAGCACCGCACTCCCCATCGTGCCGCCGGTGAGCACCACGGTCGCGTCGTCGAACTCGTCGAGGATGTCGATGACCTTCGTGATGAACCGGGCGGCGACGGAGCCGGCCAGCGACTCCTTGTCGGGGTGAACGAGCACTCGGCGATCAGTCGTCATATGTCCACACCTTCACGCGCGCTTGTCGTTCTTCTCGAGCAACTCGACCAGACCTTGGGAGATGACTTCACCATACAGGTCATCCGGGTCGAGTCGCCGCAGCTCCTCGGCCAGGCAGTCGCGCAGGTTGCGGCGGGGGAGCGACAGGTCGTGGGTGGGCTGGTTCGGCTGGCTCAGCCGGGCCACGTTGGGCACCTCGCGCACGAGCTCGATGGGGCCCGCGTCGCGGGTGAGGATGACACCGTGGATGCCGCTCGAGCCGTTCGCGCGCGGCGACAGCCCGTACTTCACCGGCACCTTGAGCTGGTGCCGCAGCCACGCTGCGAGCAGCATGGTCGACGGCGAATCGGATGCGCCCGACACCTCGATCGCCGTCACGGGCTCGTAGGGCGGCTGGTCGAGCACTGCGGCGAGCTGTGCTCGCCACAGGGTGAGGCGCGTCCAGGCGAAGTCGGTGTCGCCGGGGGCGTAGGTCTTCGAGCGGCTGAGCAGCGCCTCGTAGGGGTTGGCCTGGTTCGACGAGTCGGTGATGCGTCGCGTCGCGATGCGGCCGAGGTTCGACGCCGACACGTTGTCCGGTGCCGCACCCGGCCACCAGACGACGACCGGGGCGTCGGAGAGCAGCAGCCCCGTGACGAGCCCCTCCTCGTCGCTCGCTGCGGCGCCGTACGCGCGCAGCACGATGACCTCGCTCGCGCCGGCGTCACCGCCCACGCGGATCTGTGCATCCAGTCGTGCACCGCGGCCCGTGGTGAGGCCGTCGTTCTCGCGGTCGGTGGAGACCACGATGACGCGCATCGGATGCTCGCGCGACGCGTCGTTCGCGGCCTCGATCGCGTCCTCCTCCTCGCCGAGCGAGGTCACGATGACGAGGGTGAGCACGCGCCCGAGGGCCACCGCGCCGCCCTCCTCACGGATCTTGACGAGCGACTTCGAGATCTTGCTCGTCGTGGTGTCAGGCAGATCGACGATCACGGGCGTCTCCAGGTTCTTCCATCGCGGGCCAGCAGTTCGTCAGCCGAGGCCGGCCCCCAGGTTCCGGGGCGGTACTGCTCGGGCTGGCCCTGCGTGGTCCAGTACTGCTCGATCGGGTCGAGGATCATCCATGAGAGCTCGACCTCTTTCTGACGCGGGAACAACGGCGGGTCGCCGAGCAGCACGTCGAGGATCAGGCGCTCGTAGGCCTCGGGGCTCGCCTCGGTGAACGCGTGGCCGTAGCCGAAGTCCATCGTCACGTCGCGCACCTGCACGCCGGCACCCGGCACCTTGGAGCCGAAGCGGATGGTGACGCCCTCATCCGGTTGCACGCGGATGACGAGCGCGTTCTGGCCGAGCTCGGAGGTCTGGCTCTCGGCGAAGAGGTACTGCGGCGCACGCTTGAAGACCACTGCGATCTCGGTGACGCGACGGCCGAGCCGCTTGCCGGCCCGGAGGTAGAACGGCACGCCCGCCCAGCGCCGGGTGCCGATGTCCAGCCGCACGGCCGCGTAGGTCTCGGTGGTCGACTCGGGGTTCATCCCGTCTTCCTCGAGGAAGCCGAGCACCTTCTCGCCACCCTGCCACCCGCCGGAGTACTGGCCGCGCGCGGTGACCGTGCTGAGGTCCTCGGGCAGCTTCACCGCGGCGAGCACCTTCTCCTTCTCGGCGCGCAGATCTGCCGCGTCGAAGGAGATCGGCTCTTCCATGGCGGTGAGCGCCATGAGCTGGAGCAGGTGGTTCTGGATGACGTCGCGCGCCGCTCCGATGCCGTCGTAGTAGCCGGCCCGGCCGCCCACCCCGATGTCCTCGGCCATGGTGATCTGCACGTGGTCGACGTAGTTGGCGTTCCAGATGGGCTCGTAGAGCTGGTTCGCGAAGCGGAGGGCCAGGATGTTCTGGACCGTCTCCTTGCCGAGGTAGTGGTCGATGCGGAACACCGAGTCGGGCGGGAACACCGACTCCACCACGTCGTTCAGCTCGCGCGCCGTGGTCAGGTCGCTGCCGAACGGCTTCTCGATCACGACGCGGCGCCAGCGGTCCTCCCGCTGGTCGGCCAACCCCGACCGGCGCAGCTGCTCGGTGACGAGCGGGAACGCCTTCGGCGGGATCGACAGGTAGAACGCGTAGTTGCCCATGGTGCCGCGGTCGCGGTCGAGCTCGTCGATCGTCGTCTTCAGCTGCTCGAACGCCTTGTCGTCGTCGAACTCGCCGGAGACGAAGCGGATGCCCTCGGAGAGCTGTCGCCACACGTCCTCGTCGAACGGGGTGCGGGAGTGCTCCTTGACCGAGTCGTGCACCACGCGCTCGAAGTCCTGGTCCTCCCAGTCGCGCCGGGCGAAGCCGACGAGCGAGAAGCCGGGCGGCAGAAGGCCGCGGCTGGCGAGGTCGTAGACCGCCGGCATCAGCTTCTTCCGCGACAGGTCGCCGGTGACGCCGAAGATGACGAGGCCGGAGGGCCCGGCGATGCGGTTCAGTCGGCGGTCGGTCGGCAGCCGGAGCGGGTTGTACTCCGGCGTTATCTCTACGGGAGGCATTGAACTCCTAGGATCGGGGCGGATGCGTCAGCGAAGCTCGCTGAGGAGCGTCGCCGCACCAGCGGATGCGTCGGTCAGGTTCAGTCGGAGCACGGGCCGCCCGTGCTCGGCCAGAACACCGGCATCGCCGGCGGCCTGCGCATGGATGAGCTGCCCGAAGGTGAACGGACGATCGGGGATGTCGAGGTCGTCGGCGGTGTCTGCGGTGATCTGCAGGAACACGCCGGTGGCCGGACCGCCCTTGTGGTACTGGCCGGTCGAATGGAGGAACCGGGGCCCCCAACCGAAGGTCACGGGGCGACCGGAGCGGGCCGCGAGCAGGTCGCGGAGCTCGGCGAGCTCCGGCACGGCGAAGCGGTCGACGTAGGCCATGACGGCGAGGTAGCCGTCGGCCGGGAGATCGGCGAGCAGAGCATCCACCGCGCCGACGACCGAGCCGGCTGCGGTCAGCGACTCCGTGCTGGCCCGCACCTCGATGCCGTCGTCGACGAAGGCCGGTGCAGTCGGCTCCGGGCGCTGTTCGAGGAGGCCCCGGGCGGCGACTTTGGCCGACTCGACGTCGGGCTGGTCGAACGGGTCGATGCCGAGCAGCCGGCCGGCCACTGCGACCGCGTACTCCCAGGTGAGCAGCAGTGCGCCGAGCGAGCCGCTCAGCAGTACCTCGCCCGGGTGCTGCTCGCGCAGATGGAAGGCATGGGCATCCGACACCAGACGCACGATCTGCACGTCGGGCAGGTGCTCGCTGAGCTCGGGGGAGTCGACGTCGAGCACGAGCGGCAGGAGACCCTTGCCGTTCTTGCCCGTCGACTCGGCGATGAGCTGCTCGGCCCACTCGCCGAGCCCCACGATGTGGGTGCCGTCGGAGACGATGCCGATCTTGTCCCGCAGCGGCTGCGTGCCCGCCAGGGCCGCACCCAGGATGAGCCCGAAGTTGTCGTCACCGTCGTCGGCGAGGTTCAGCGAGATCGCCTCCGCCTCATCGAGCAGCTCGTCGATGGCCGCGCCCGCGAGGCCCGAGGGCACGAGACCGAACGCGGTGAGGGCCGAGTAGCGGCCGCCCACGTTCGGGTCGGCGAGGAAGGTGCGGTACCCCGCCTCAGCAGCCAGTGCCTCGAGCGGCGAACCCGGGTCGGTGACGATCACGATCCGCGTCGCCGGGTCGATACCCGCCGTGCGGAACGCCTGCTCGTACGCGCGGCGCTGGCTGTCGGTCTCGAGCGTGCCCCCCGACTTCGACGAGGCGATCAGCACGGTCGTCTCCAGCCGATCGACCAGGGCGGCACGGATCTGCTCGGGCGCTGTCGAGTCGAGGATGGTCAACTCCACCCCGAGGGTCTTCGTGATGACCTCCGGCGCGAGCGACGAACCGCCCATGCCGGCCAGCACGAAGTGGTCGATCCCCTCCTCGAGGAACCGGGCGCGGAGCGCTTCGATCTCGGGCACGAGCGGTCGCGAGATCGCGACCGCTTCGGTCCAGCCGAGGCGCTTGCCCGCCTCGGCCTCGGCCTCGGGGCCCCAGAGCGCCGGATCCTGCGCCGTGATCCCGGATGCGACCAGGTCTTTCACGAGCTGCGGGACGACGGTCTGGATCGCCTTCTTGGCGTCACCCGAGGAGTGGATCGCGACGGTCATTTGGCGGCTTCGAGAGCTGCGGTGACGGTGTCGAGCAGTTCGTTCCAGGACACGATGAACTTCTCGACGCCCTCCTTCTCGAGGAGCTCGGTGACCTCGGCGTAGGAGATGCCGAGCGCGCCGATGGCGTCGAGCACCTTGTTGGCCTCGGCGTAGGAGTGCGCGATGGTGTCGCCGCGGATCTCACCGTGGTCGGAGACGG
>BADC01000035.1 GCA_000333435.1 Corynebacterium-like bacterium B27
CGAGAACCAGTCCGGCCGGGAGGCGCCGAACACGCGGTGGGCGACCTGACCGGCGATCTGCTCGGCGTCCCGGTCGGGGTAGTAGATGGCCGGCAGCGGTGTGTACGAGATGGGGTAGCTCCAGACGCAGATCGCGTCGACGCGCGACCCGAACTTCTCGGCGATTCCGACGGCGCGCCGGAGCGCCTCGGTCGACGCCTCCGATCCGTCGACCCCGACGACGATCCGGTCGTATCCGGCCGAGCGGCCGGCGGTGGTGTCCTTTTCGGTCATGCGCTTGTCTCCTTTTCGGTCATGCTGCGCTGAAGGTCGAGGGTGACGTCGCGGACCCGGTCGCTGACCACGGCCACGGGCACGTCGAGGTTGAGGATCAACTCATGGCTGACCGAACCGAGCATGAAGCGGTTCATCGAGCTGCGGCTCCGGCAGCCGACGACCACCAGTTCCGGCAACGGCGAGAACTCCAGCAGCGCCCGCACGGTGTGCCCGTGAACCGTGACGGCGGCGATCTCGAGGCCGGGGTGGAACTTCGCGACGACGGCCTCGACGTCGCGGACGACCAGCTCGTGCTGGCTCGCGATCTCGTCGAGGACCTCCTGGTCGTAGACGAAGGCGTCCTGCCAGATCGCCGGCTCCTGCCAGGCGTGCACCAGGTGCAGCGGAACACCGCGGAGCTCGGCCTCGGCGGCCGCGAAGAGCGCCGCGCGCAGCGAGGTCTCCGATCCGTCGACACCCGCGACGACGCCTCGACGAGTGCCCGCGCCGAGGCGCGGGACGATGGCGACCGGCCCCAACGCCGATGCCGCCAGGCGAGAGCCGAGCGACCACGCGAAGCGCTGGCGCGGGAAGTCCCGGGTCTGCGTGCCGAGCACCACGAGCGTGGTCGGGTCGGTGGCGCGGCGCAGGGCATTGAGCCGGTCGCCGATGACGATCTCCCCGGTGACGCGATGCCCCGGCAGTTCGTGGCGGACGCGCGCCGCCTCGTCGGCCACCGCGGCTGCGGCGACGTCGAACTCCTCCGGTCCCACGGTCTTGCCGGGGATGAGGCTCGCGTCGTCGGCCACGGTCAGCAGCACGAACTCGGCCGTGCTGTCGGTGTGCCGGGCGCGCTCCACCGCCCAGTCGAGTGCGGCCCGGCTCTCCGCCGACCCGTCCCATGCGACGACCATCCGCTGATCCATGATGCCTCCGCTCCGTCCGGCCGATGATGATTCCTTACTCAGCGTCCCGCCGTCCGGGCTTCGCCCCAGGGCCGAAAGTCCCACCGATCGCCCGCTGGACCTTCGGCCCGCCGTGCGGCCGGTTCGACGGGCTTCCTCGAAACCATGACCGAGAACCCCTACCTCTTGAAGGCCCCGCCGGGAGCC
>BADC01000034.1 GCA_000333435.1 Corynebacterium-like bacterium B27
GCCGAACACTGCTGGATGACGTGGTCGTGCAGGTCGCGGGCGATCCGTCCGCGGTCCTCGAGCAGCAGCATCCGCTGTTGGTCCTCGCGCGCCGCTGCCAACTCGAGCGCCACGCTCGCGCGGCTGACGAAATCGTCGGCGATGTCGAGGTCGAATTCGCTGAAGCGCGCCGCTCCCGGTGCTCTGGCGACGACGGCCACCATGGCCGGGGACTCGCTGTCGTCGATCGGTACCGCCATCAGCGGCCCGGCTCGCGTACCGTCCAGGAGCGCGAACGGATCGGCCTCCGCCAGGGTGGTCTCGGGCACCGAGCGAGCGCTGGGGGATTCGAGGACGGCGCCGACGATCGTGGTCGCCGCCGGGAACCGGGTTCCCTGGAGGGCATCGGCGTCGACTCCGCTCACGACGACGAGTCTCAGGTGGGAACCGCCATCGTCGCGCTCGACGATGGCCACCCGGTCGGCCTCCGCGAGCTGCACGAGCCGCCCCGCGAGTTCCTCCAGGCCCGGCCGGCGGCTGGTGGAGAGGATGGCCGCCGAGGTCTCGGCCGCGGCCGCCATCCACCGCTCACGGGCCTGCGCCTGCGCGAAGAGACGCGCGTTCTCGATGGCGAATCCGGCGGTGGCGGCGAGCGAGATGACGAGCTGCTCGTCCTCGGCCGAGAACCGGCCGCCGCGCTGACCGGTGAGGTAGAGGTTGCCGAAGACCGCGTCGCGCACCCGGATCGGCACGCCCAGGAAGCTGTCCATCGGCGGATGCCCGGCCGGGAATCCGCTCGAGCGGGGGTCGCCGGCGATGTGCTCGAGGCGGATGGGGTGCGGCTCGTCGATGAGCGCCCCGAGCAGGCCGTGACCCTCTGGGAGGTGGCCGATCCGCTCCTCGTCGGCCGCGGACATGCCCACGGTGATGAACTGTTCGAGGCCGCCGTGCGGGGCGATGACCCCGATCGCCCCGTACTCCGCGTCGACGAGCTCGACGGCTGCTTCGACGATGCGCCGCAGGACGACCGGCAGATCGAGCTGCTCGACCACCGCACGATTGGCCTGCAGCAGTGACCGGAGCCGGCCCTGCGTCTTCATCACGTCGGCCGCGCGTGTCACGAGGTCGCCGATCGCGCGGTCGAGTTCGGCGCGCGGGGCGTCGGGGAAGGTCAGAGGGTCGTCGCCCACCATCGATGTCCTCCGTCGCGGTGCCCTGCTCGTCTCCTCCGAGACCCCACGGATCAGAGCTGTTGCCACTCTACTGCCCGGGTACGGCCAGCTCCAGGGGACCTTCGGCCCTGCCGGCCGCCCCCGGGTGCGGCATCGTCGGGTGAGACAGTGTGGATTCGGCCGAGGGAGCAGAGCATGAGCGCGATCGTCGTCGGAGTGGATGGGTCGACCATCGGTCGCGCCGCGCTGACGTGGGCGCTCGATCGTGCGGCCGAGCTGCACCACGAGCTCGAGCTGGTGCACGTCGTCGCCGACGAGTGGGGCACGGTCGGGCTCAGCGCGCGACGGGAGCTGCGCGCGATGGGGGAGACGACCCTGGCCGACGCCCTCGAGTTCGCCCGGGCCGCCCAACCCACCGTCCCGGTCCGGGCCGAGATCGCCGAAGGGGTGCCCATGATGGTGCTCGCGGAGCTCTCGGCGGGCGCGGAGTTGATCGCGGTGGGAACGCACAAGGCCGGCTTCGTGCGCGGACAGGTCTTCGGCTCGCAATCCCTCCAGCTGGCGGCGACCTCACGCGCGCCGGTCGCTGTGATCCCGCAGGTGCCCTACCGCAGCCGCCGCGGCGGCATCGCCGTGGGCGTGGACGACTCCGTCGCATCCGGTGTCGCGGTCGAGTTCGCCGCCCGGGAGGCGGCCCGCACCGGCGAGCGTCTCACGCTCGTCCGGTGCATCGGCATGCGCAACCACGGGGCGGCCTCCGACGCCGTCATCGAACGGGCGATGGACGCGGCCGAGTGCATCCTCGGCACCCGCCCGCACGCCCGGATGGTGCAGCGACCGCCCGCCGAGGCTCTCGTCGAAGCGACGCGCATGATGTCGCTCGTCGTCATCGGGCGGCCGACCCGCAGCGGCGGCGGAGGGCGCGGACTCGGGCACGTGGCGCATGACGTGCTGATCAACATGGCCGGCCCGGTCGTCGTGGTGCCGGAACTCGTCCACCACGCCGAAAGGCCCACCCACCGAACCGAAAGGACGGCACGATGAAGCTGTCAGAACTGTCCGAGCACAAGACCGACGCCCAGATCCGCGATGCGGTGACCGCCGAACTGCAGTGGACCCCCGATCTGGACCACACGACCATCGCGGTCGCCGTCCGTGACGGTGTGGTCGAGCTCTCGGGCCGGGTCGCGACGATGTCCGAACGCTACATCGCCGTGAAGGTCACGCAGCGGGTGACCGGCGTCACCACGGTGGTCGACGAGATCTCGGTCGAAGGCGAACCGGATGCGACCGACCTCGACGAGCGGATCGGTCAGCAGGTCAGCGCGACCCTGGCCTGGTACGAGACCTTGCCCGGCGTCGCGATCCGGGCCGAGGTGCACGACGCCGTCGTCACGCTGACCGGCACCGTGGAGTGGGCCTATCAGCGCAAGGCCGCCCAGCGGGCGATGCAGATGCTGCCGAAGGTGCGCGGCGTCGTCAACCAGATCGTGCTCACACCCAGACGGTTCCCGCCGGACACCGCCGACCGGATCCTGGAGGCGTTCCAGCGGCAATCCGGCCTCGCCGGCACCGCCATCACCGTTCACGCCGAGGACGGCAAGGTGATCCTGGGCGGCACGGTGAGCACGCTGGTGCAGAAGCACGACGCCGAACAGACCGCCTGGAAGCACCCCGGCGTGATGGAACTGCACAACGACATCCGAGTCGAGGACTGACATGCCGGCCCTGATCGTGTACGAATCGATGTTCGGCGCCACCCATGCCGTGGCGGAGGAGATCGCCGCAGGGCTCCGCGACCGGACCCCGGCAACGGTGGCTTCGGTGAACGATCTCGACCCGGAACACCTGCCCGAGGCCGACCTGATCGTGCTCGGGGCACCGACCCACGGGCACGGATTGAGCACGCCGGTCAGCCGCGGAGACGCCGCCCTGATCGGTCTCGACAGCTATTCGGGGCTCCGGCTCGAGCACGACGACAACGCCGTCGGCATGGCCGAGTGGCTCGAACGCGCCGTTCTGCCGGCGGATGCGGTCGTCGCCGTGTTCGACACGCGCATCCGGGGCCCGCGCCTGGTGGTCGGCTCCGCCGGGCACCACGTGGTGAGGCTCCTCCGCGCCGGCGGGCGGGAACCGGTCGTCGCGTCGGAGAGCTTCTATGTCATGGACAATCACCGCCTCGAGCCCGGCGAACGGCAGCGGGCCCGGGAGTGGGGGGCGGCTCTGGCCGCGGACCGCCCGGCGCCGCTCGCCGTCGCCGACGAAGGGGTGCCCGCATCCGCGGACAGCATCGTGGTGGGTCACGACGGTTCGGCCCAGGCCGACCGGGCGCTGGCGACCGCGCTCGACCTCGCGGCGGCGCTCGGCGCACCGGTCGTGGTCGTGCGCGCCTGGTCGATCGACACGGCTCCGCCGGGGTCGCTGTTCCAGGGCGGCTACGCCGTGCCGCTGCTGGAGGTCGACCACCGCGTCCGTGACCTGCTGATCGAGGAGACGCGGTCGATTCGCGAGCGGCAGAGCGGAGTCGCGCTGACCTACCAGGGAGTGCTCGGCCAGCCCGCGGAGGTGCTGATGGCGGTGTCACGCCGGGCGCGGATGCTCGTGGTCGGCTCCCGTGGGCGGGGCGGATTCGCCTCGCTCCTGCTCGGTTCGGTCAGCGAGCAGTGCGTGCGGCACGCGGCCTGCCCCGTGCTGGTCGTGCGGCCCTCGGGGAGCGACACCGATCACGACGGCGCCTGAGACGGCCCGCCCCGTCCGGGCGCGGGCCAGCCGTCGACGCCTCAGGAGCGGACCACGATGGTCGGGGCGTCGAGGTCGCGCAGCACCGCATGACTGACGGAGCCGAGGAGGAAACGGCTCACGCCGCGGCTGCCGTGATTGCCCACGACGAGCTCGGCGGCGCCGCGGGCGGCCTGGCCGAGAGCGATGGCGGGTGGCTCGCTGATGAGCGAGCTACGGATGCTCAAGCCGGAGACCCTGCTGGCGGCCGCCACCGCGTCGTCGAGCACACCCTGGTGCACCTCCTCCAGCGAGTCCTCGAACCCGAGGTCGGGCGCATAGGCCTCCTGCCACTCCGGCGGCGGGGCCCACGCGTGCACGAGGCGCAGCTCTTCGTGCAGCTCGAGGGCTTCGGCGATCGCCACCTCCACCAGCTCGGGCGTCGCCGGGGAGCCGTCGACGCCGACCACGACCCCCGAGCGCACGCCCACGAAGACGTTGCTCGGCACCACGGCCACCGTGCCGGGTGTCTGCGCGCCGGCGAGCCGGGTGGCCACCGACCAGCCGAAGCGGCCACGCCGCTCCGATCGCGGGGTCGCACCCACGACGAGCAGGGCGTCGGGCCCCGCAGCACCGAGGAGTTCGTCCACGACGGCGCCCCGCACGACGGCGGTGTCGATCCGGGCATCCGGCCGGCGCTCGCGCATCCGGTCGGCCGCGTCCATCACCGTGACCCGCGCCGAAGTGGTGGGCGACGCCGCGCTGAGATAGTCGCTGCCCGTCTCGTGGCCCGGCACGACGGAGACGAGGTGCACCGGGGTCGTGCCGGCACGTTTCAGCGCCCAGTCGAGCGCGACGCCCGCGGATTCGGATTCGTTCCATCCGACGACGATGCTGTCGAACATCTCGTCACCTGCTTTCTGTCGAGGCGCGGCGGCCCCGTGCGGGCCGCGCGATCGCCGGGGTGATGCCCAGGAGGGCGAGGACGAGCACGAGCTCGGCGATGCCCACCGTCAGGTACGCCGTCTGCAGCCACGAGTATTCGCGGATGATCGCGAGTTCGACGAAGATCCAGACGATCATGCCGAAGCCGGCGATCGCGGCGAGCAGCAGACCGGCCTGCGAACGCAGCAGGAGGCCGACGGCGCCCGCGAGCTGCGTTCCGCCGACGATGATGCCGAGCACGAGCCCCGGCACGAGGAACGAGGTGAACGGGCTGCCGTCGAGGTACTCCGGGGGGACTCCGCCCCCGCCGAAGAAGATCGCCAGGGCGGCGCCGCCGAACGATGAGACGGCGCCGAAGGCGAGAAGGCCCACCAGGATGCGGCGGGTGACCGTGTCGCTGATCATGGCATCGCTCCTGCTCCTGCTCCTGCTCCTGCTCGTGCTCCTGCTTGTGACGCGTCAGGGGACGACGACGGCCCTGCCCCGGATGGAGCCCTCGTGCAGCCGGCGGTAGGCCTCCGGGGCGTCGTCGAGGCTGAAGCGCTCGACATGCACCCGGAGCTGCCCGTGCGCGGCGAGCTGGAGGACCTCGATCAGCTCGGCCCTGGTGCCCCAGTACGGGGCGCGGACGCGCGCTCCGAACGGCGTGGAGAAGAACCCGGTCGGCAGCACGCCGCCGCCGATCCCGACGATCTGGATGTCGCCGTCCGTCGCCACGACCGTGCGGGCGATCTCCAGAGTCGGTGCCGCGCCGACGAAGTCGAACACCGCGTCGGCTCCCCGGCCCTCGGTGAGGGAACGGATGCGCTCGGCCGCGTCGGCGTCGGAGGCCACGGTGTGGTGCGCACCGACCTCGGCGGCGAGGGCGAGCTTCTCGGGGTCGGTGTCGAGCGCGATGACCGTCGCTGCCGACACCGCGCGGAGGATCTGCACCGCGACGTGGCCGAGCCCGCCGACACCGATCACGACGGCGGTCGAGCCCGGGCGGAGGGCACCGAGGCTGGAAGCGATGGCGTGGTACGGCGTGAGACCGGCGTCGGTCAGGGAGACGCTCTCGACCGGGTCGAGGTCGCCGAGCGGAACGAGATGCCGCGCATCGTCGACGATCAGGTACTCGGCCATCGCGCCCGGCGCCCCCAGGCCCGGAGGAGCGATGCCGAGAGCGGCGGCATTGCGGCAGTAGTTCTCGCGCCCCTGCGCGCACTCGTGACACCGGCCGCACCCCCAGGGCCCGTAGACGGCGACGGCGTCGCCCACGGCGACC
>BADC01000033.1 GCA_000333435.1 Corynebacterium-like bacterium B27
GTTCCCGGGTTCTGACCCATCACGATGATGAGGTCGGCCCGCTCGAAGTCGTCGTAGCTCACGGTGGACTTGCCGATGCCGATGACCTCGGAGAGCGCGGTGCCGGTGGACTCGTGGCACATGTTCGAGCAGTCGGGCAGGTGTTGGGTGCCGAAGGCACGCACGAACAACTGGTAGGCGAACGCCGCCTCGTTCGACGCGCGCCCGCTGGTGTAGAACGCGGCCTGATGCGGAGAATCGAGACCCCGGAGCGCTGCGCCGGCGAGGGCGAACGCCTCGTCCCAGCTCACCGGGCGGTAGTGGTCGTCGCCGGCGGCCTTGTAGACCGGTTCGATCAGCCGCCCGCCACGTTCCTCATGCGCACCTTCTTCTTGAACGTGCCGCTCGAGATCGAGGAGGCGGCACTCGTCGACGGGGTGAACACCTTCCAGCTCGTGCGCCGCGTGCTGCTGCCGATGGTGCGGCCCGGTCTCATCACGGTGGGCGTGATCGTGGGCCTCAACGCCTGGAACGAGTTCCTCATCTCGTCGACCTTCCTGCAGGACAGCGACACCAAGACGCTGACCCTCGGCTTCCTCACGATGAACGGCACCTTCAGCACCGACATCGGCACGATGATGGCGGGCGCTCTCATCCTGATCGTGCCGATCCTCGCGGTGTTCATCGCGCTGCAGCGCTACGTGGTCGACGGCATGGCCAGCGGCGCGGTGAAGGGATGAGCACGGCGGACGCAGCGCCGGCGCTGGATGCCGCCTATGCCGAGCGCGTCTACGCGGGCCTCCTCGGCAAGTTCATCGGGGTGTACCTCGGGCGACCTGTGGAGGGGTGGCCGTACGAGCGCATCCAGGCCGAGTTCGGTCTCGTCGACGAGTACGTGAACGACGCGCTCGGCATCCCGCTGATCGTGGCCGACGACGACATCTCGGGAACCCTCGCCTTCGGCCGGGTGGTGGAGGACGCGGGGACGGATGCCGCCGCGATCACCGCCGCCGACGTCGGCGACACCTGGCTCAACTACATCATCGAAGACCGCACCATCCTCTGGTGGGGCGGATTCGGGCGCTCCACCGAGCACACCGCCTACCTCAACCTGCGGAACGGCCTGCGCGCCCCGGAGAGCGGGTCGATCGCCCGCAACGGCCGTACCCTGGCCGAGCAGATCGGGGCGCAGATCTTCAGCGACGCGTTCGGTCTCATGCACCCGGGCGACCCCGCCGCCGCCGTCGCGCTCACCCGGGCGGCGGCCTCGGTGAGCCATGACGGGGTCGCGCTCGACGCGGCCGGCTTCTTCGCGGCGATGCGGGCGGCGGCGTTCGTCACCCGCGACCTCGACGAGCTCACCGTAATCGGGCGCACCTTCGTGACGGATGCGCGGCTCCTCGACGTGATCGACACCGTCGGTGCGCGCGTCGGCGAGGCCGACGACTGGCGTGAGGTGCGGGCGTGGGTCGATGCGCACTACGGCTACGCGCTCTTCCCGGGACCGTGTCACGCCCTGTCGAACACGGCGATGGCTCTCGCCGCGCTGCGGCTCGGCGGCGACGACTTCCGGCGCTCGGTCGCGATCGCCGCGTCGGTCGGCTTCGACACCGACAGCAACGCCGGCACCGTCGGCTGCCTGAACGGCGTGCGGCTCGGCCTCGCGGCGATCGACGCGGCGCCGTCGCTGCGCGTGCCGGTCGCCGACCGTGCGATCGTGGTCAGCGCCGACGGGGGAGAAGCGGTGACGGATGCGGCCCGCGAGAGCGCGCGCATCGTCGCGTCGGCCGCCTTGTCGCGTGGAGAGCCGGTTCCGCCGGCGCTCGCTCCGAGGTTCGACTTCGCGCTGCCGGGCGCCGTGCACGGGTTCACCCTCTGCCCGCACGCGACCGCGCATCCTGAGCACGAGGCTGCCGTCGTGCGCAACGACAACGCCTCAGGCGGCCCCGACGGGTTGCGCGTGCCGGTGCCGGCCGGCGTGAGCGTGTGCGTGTCGACGCCCACCTTCCTCGACCCGCTCGACGCGATGAGCAACTTCTCCACCCTCGCCAGTCCGACGCTGTACCCCGGCGACACCGTGCGGCTGCGGCTGTCGGCGTCGCGGCGGAGCGAGGTGCGGCTCTACGCGCTCTACGACGACGGCGGCAGGGTGATCCGCGAGCAGTCGCGCTCGATGCGCGTGGAGGAGTGGGCCTCCGTCGTGGAGTGGGACGTGCCCGAGCACGGCAATCTGGTGCCGTTCCGGCTGGGCGTCGCCGTTGCGGCCGCGCCGCAACCGGCAGAGCTGCTGGTGCACAGCGTTGACTGGGCGGGCGCGCCGGCCGCGTTCCGGCAGGAGGGCATCCTGCTCGCCGACATCTGGGACACCGCACCCGCCGGGCTCGCCCCGTGGGTGAGCTCCGCGCGCAACTGGGAGGCCGACTTCGGCTCGACCTACTGCGTGTCGCACCCGGGCGACCTCGGCGTCGTCACGATCGGCACCCGCTCCTGGACCGACTACAGCGCCGCCTCGGTGCTCACCCTCTCGCTGCACGAGACCGCCGGACTCGTGGTGCGAGCGCGCGGGCACCGCCGCTTCTGCGCGGCGATCGTCACCGGTGGGGTGGTGCAGCTGATCGAACAGCAGGATGCCCGGCGCACCGTGCTGGCCGAGGCGCCGTTCGCCGCCGAGCTCGACCGGCGCTACCACGTCGAGCTGACCTGCCTCGGCGCCGAGCTGGTGCTCGCCGTCGACGGCCACGAGATCCTCCGTGCGCGCACCTCGCGCACGGGCGGCGGGGGAGCGGGCTTCCTCGTCGAACGCGGGACGTTCACGGCCGACGGGTTCACCGTCATCCGCCGGTAAGGGCCGCACGACATCCCGAACCACCGGGCCCCGAACATCCGACGGGCACAGATCCAACGAAAGGCACCAGCATGACCGCAACACCAGGCCAGTGGGAGAGCTTCTCCATCAACACCAAGCCGGCCGAGGGCTTCCCCGCGCCGACCGGGTACGTCGATGTGACCCCGCAACTCCGGTCGGCGGTGAGCGGCTCGGGCGGCGACGGCGTGCTGCACGTGTTCGTGCCCCACACCACCTGCACCCTCATCTTCAATTCCGGGGTCGACGGCACCACGCTGCAGGACATCCGGCTCTTCATCGAGCAGTCCATCCCGGTCGACCGCCCCTTCGTGCACCTGCACGACGGGCCGCAGGACGCGGCTGCCCACGTGCGCCTGGTGTTCGGCGTGCAATCGCTCGCGCTGCCCGTCATCAGCGGCGAACTCGGCATCGGGCACAGCCAGGGCGTGTACCTGCTCGAGCTCGACGGGCCGCGCGACCGCACCATCCAGTACGCGCTGCAGACGTTCTGATGGGCTCCGTTCTCGGCGTGCGCGGTGGTCTCTCCGTCGACCACCTCGTCGCCGTGGGCGCGCCCGCGGCCTACCACCAGCTCGGCGGGCCCGGCTTCTACGGCGCACTCGGGGGGCGGCTGGTGGCCGGCACCACCGTGCGGCTCTCGGCCGAGCTCCCCGCTGCCGAGCCGCGGTTCGCGGAGGTGTTCGACGCGCTCGGCGTCGACGTGTCGTTCACGTCGGAGGTCGCGGATGTGCCGCGCGTATGGATCCTCGACGCACCGGAGGGCCGGCGCATCGTCGAGACCGCCGGAGGGTCGGCCGTCGAACTCGAGGGGCCGGATGCGGCCCCTGTCGCCGAGCCGTCTCACGAGGCGAGCTCGGCCGGAGAGGACGCCTTCACCGTCGGGCTCGCGGGGCTGCTCGACTCCTCGCCGCTCGCCCGAGCACGGGTGGCGGCCGGCACGGTGGTGGGCGTCGACCCGCACCAGCTGCCGTTGCAGCGCGACGGCCTCGACTACCTGCGGCGGGTG
>BADC01000032.1 GCA_000333435.1 Corynebacterium-like bacterium B27
TGCAGGGCACCATCCCGTGGACCGACCCGGCACTCGTGAAGGCGGTTCAGGACTCCGCCGACTTCTACAACGCCGGCTACCTCGGCGGCAAGGACTACGCGAACCTCAACTTCGACCAGTCGATGAAGCTCCTGAGCGAGGAGAAGTCGCCCTTCTTCATCGGCCCGAGCCTCGCGTTCCAGTTCGCGTCGAACTACTTCAACGACGACACCGGTAACACCGCCGACCTCGGCTACATGCCGTTCCCGACGATCAACCCCGATCTGCCGAGCCCGTACTACACCCTCGGCACCACGGCGTCGCTCTCGATCAACGCGGCCTCGAAGAACCAGGACGGCGCCGCCGAGGTCATCGACTACATGATGACCGACGAGTTCGCGAAGGAGATGAACAAGACCTGGCCCGGCTACTGGGCGGTGCCGCTGAAGGACTTCGACCTGAACGCGGATGACTACTCCGGCCTCTCGAAGCCCTTCGTCACGGCGATCAAGGACACGATCTCCGGCGTCAACGACGGCAACTACGGCTACTTCGTCGGCACCTTCTTCCCGCCCGCCACCGCCGCGGCCCTCACCGACATCGACTCGGTCTGGCTCGGCAACGTGACCGCGGAGGACTTCCTCGCGAACGTGCAGAAGACCTTCGACGAGGAGAAGGCCAAGGGCCTGGTGCCGCCGCTGCCCGAACCGGCGAACTGACCCGGAGGGGGCGAATCCGGAACGGCGGATGCGCCCCCTCTCCCTGCAACAGAAGGACACGCCATGGTCACCATGATCGCCGCCGACACGGGGCGTGCCGGGAAGCCCCGGCCGAGTGTCATCCGCCGCCGCGGGCACTTCCGGCGGCAGACCGCGACGAACTACCTGCTCGTCGCCCCCGCCCTGCTGCTCTCGATCGTGATCGTCGTGATCCCGGGCATCCTCACCCTCCTGTTCGCGTTCACGAACTGGAGCGGCATCGGCTTCGACGTCGACTTCATCGGCATCCAGAACTTCCAGGACATCCTGGCCGACCCGGTGTTCGCCACGTCACTGACGAACAACATCAAGTGGCTCGTGCTCTTCCTGGTGCTGCCCGCGATCATCGGCCTCCTGACCGCGGCGCTCCTGCTGAAACGCAAGCGGATGCGCACCTTCTACCAGGTCATCTTCCTGATGCCCTACGTGCTCGCGCCGGTGGTGAACGCGCTGGTCTGGCAGACCATCATCTACAACCCCAACGGCGGGGTGTTCGGGCTGCTCGGCCTCGCGCCGCCCACCTCCTCGCAGGCGACGTCGCTGTACGCGGCGGCGGCGGTCGACATGTGGCACTACTGGGGCTTCCTCACCGTGGTGTACCTCGGCGCCATGCGCCAGACCCCGGTCGACCAGGTCGAGGCCGCATCGCTCGACGGCGCGGGCAGCTGGGGTGTGTTCCGGCACGTGTACCTGCCGAGCATCCGGCCGACCCTGCTGCTCATGGGCGTGATGACGGTGATCTTCTCGTTCCTCGCCTTCGATTACGTCTACCTCCTCACCCAGGGCGGGCCGGCGCACTCGAGCGAGGTGATGGGCACCTACGCCTACGCGTTCGCGTTCTCGTCGTTCCAGTTCGGCAAAGCCGCCGCCGTGGGACTCATCATGAGCTTCTTCGGGCTGCTGGCCTCGATTCTCTACACCTGGATCAGCCGGAGGGACCTCACGCGATGAGAAACTACGCCCGCTCCTTCGTGAGCCACCTGGTGCTCGCCGTGTTCGCGGTGATCGCACTGATCCCGCTCGTGCTGGTGCTCCTCAACAGCTTCAAGGACAACTCCGAGATCCTCGGCAACCCGTTCGTGCTGCCGCAGTCGTTC
>BADC01000031.1 GCA_000333435.1 Corynebacterium-like bacterium B27
CTTCCAAGGCTTCAACCGGGACACCAAAGACATCACCACCCTCGGGCGGGGCGGCTCCGACACCACCGCCGTGGCACTGGCGGCAGCCCTCGACGCCGACATCTGCGAGATCTACACGGATGTCGACGGTATCTTCACCGCCGATCCCCGGGTCGTGCCCCGCGCATCCAAGATCGATCGCATCACGAGCGAGGAGATGCTCGAGCTCGCGGCGAACGGGGCGAAGGTGCTCTATATTCGCGCCGTGGAATATGCCCGCCGCCACGGCGTGACGCTGCATGTGCGCTCTTCCTTCAACAACAACGAGGGAACCATCGTCTACAACCCGACGGATGCCGACGCCGGCACGCCGTCGTTCCCATCGAGCACGTCGAACACCGAGAGCGGAAGTGAGGGCGCCGTGGAAGAACCCATGATCGCCGGGGTCGCCACCGACCTGTCCGAGGCCAAGATCACCGTCGTCGGGGTGCCCGACATCCCCGGCAAGGCCGCGCAGATCTTCACCATCGTGGCCAAGACAGGCGCGAACATCGACATGATCGTGCAGAACGTGTCGGCCGCATCCACCGGTCTCACCGACATCTCGTTCACCCTGCCCAAGAGCGAGGGGCAGGGCGTGCTCACCGCGCTCCGCGCCGAACAGGGCGAGGTGGGCTTCGTGAGCCTGCAGTACGACGACCAGATCGGCAAGCTCGCCCTGGTCGGCGCCGGCATGCGCACGAACGCCGGCGTCTCGGCGAAGCTCTTCACGGCGCTGTTCGAGGCGGGCATCAACATCGAGATGATCTCGACGAGTGAGATCCGCATCTCGGTGGTCACCCGCGCCGACACCATCAACGACGCCCTCCGGGTGGTGCACACGGCTTTCGGCCTGGACGCCTCCGAGGAGGCCGTCGTCCACGCCGGCACCGGCCGCTGACCCTCGCCCCCAAACCCCCGGCCCCCTCCCCGCCACCCGTCATTTTTGGCCCTAAAATGGCAGTTTTACGGCGAATTTTGACGGGTCGCCAGGAGTTACACCTCCCATGAACGAAGGAACCACCGTGAGCAAGGCACTCAACGTCGGCGTCGTCGGCGCCACCGGTCAGGTCGGCAAGGTCATGCGCCGTCTCCTCGAGGAGCGCGACTTCCCGATCGAGTCGATCCGCTTCTTCGCCACCGCCCGTTCGGCCGGCACCACGCTGCCGTTCAAGGGCCAGGACATCGTGGTCGAAGACGTCGAGACCGCCGACCCCACGGGCCTCGACATCGCCCTGTTCTCGGCCGGCGCGACCGGCAGCCGCGTCCAGGCGCCGCGTTTCGCCGCGGCGGGCGTCACCGTCATCGACAACTCCAGCGCCTGGCGCATGGACCCGGATGTGCCCCTCGTCGTCTCCGAGGTCAACCCGCACGCCATCCGCGAGGCGCGCAAGGGCATCATCGCCAACCCGAACTGCACCACCATGGCCGCCATGCCCGTGCTCAAGGTGCTCGACGCCGAAGCCGGACTCCAGCGCCTCATCGTGAGCACCTACCAGGCCGTGTCGGGCTCGGGCCTCGCCGGCGCCGAAGAGCTCGCCGGCCAGGCCGAGGCGGCGACCGCCGACCCCGAGAAGCTGCTCGCCCTGGTGCACGACGGCGGCGCGGTCGAGTTCCCGGCGCCCGTGAAGTACGTGCGGCCCATCGCGTTCGACGTCATCCCGCTCGCCGGGTCGATCGTCGACGACGGTGAGCTCGAGACCGACGAAGAGAAGAAGCTCCGCAACGAGAGCCGCAAGATCCTCGAGCTGCCCGAGCTCCTGGTCAGCGGCACCTGCGTGCGCGTGCCTGTGTTCACCGGGCACTCGCTGTCGATCAACGCCGAGTTCGCGGCCGACATCACGCCGGAGCGCGCCACTGAGCTGCTGTCGGATGCCCCGGGCGTCGAGCTCTCGGATGTGCCCACCCCGCTCCAGGCCGCCGGTAGCGACCCGAGCTTCGTGGGGCGCATCCGTCAGGACCAGTCGGCCCCCGCCAAGCGCGGCCTCGCCCTGTTCATCAGCAACGACAACCTGCGCAAGGGCGCGGCGCTCAACGCCGTGCAGATCGCCGAGCTCATCGCCGCCGACGCGTCACTTCTCGTGGCCGCCGCCGAGGTTCCAGCCGCCGTCTGACGCGGACAACTCCAAACGAGATGGCGACCGGCCGGCCCTGGGCTGCCGGTCGCCGTTTCGTTTGGAGAAGTCGGCGCGACACCGTTCGGCGCGACACCGTGGCGCCGGCAATCCAGCGACGCGACGGGCGCCGAATACGAGGCATGTCGACCCGAACGCGCCGCATCGCCGCCGTCGGCGCCGCGATCGCGGGCACCGCGGGGCTGATCGCCGTGATGGTGGGGCTGTCGGTGGCCACCACGGCACCGAGCGCCCAGCCCGCCCCGGCGGGCGCGCCTGCCCCGGCCGCGGCGCCCGCGGCCGCCGACCCCGCCACGCGAACCCAGCCCCTCGTCGCGTTCTACGGCGACTCCTACACCCTCGGCACCGGCGCCTCCGACCCCGCGAACCGCTGGTCGAGCATCATCGCGGCCGAGCGCGGGTGGACCGAGTTCAACCCCAGCGTCAACGGCTTGGGCTTCGTGAACAATCGCGCCAGCACTCCGCCCGACTACCTGCCGAGTGACGAGATCCCGCAGATCATCGCCCAGCGCCCCGACATCGTGTTCGTGACGATGGGGCTGAACGACAACTTCTCGATGCCCGCGCGCGCCGAGGCGATCCAGCACGCCATCCGCACCGACCTCGACACCCTCCGCACCGAGCTCCCCGACGCCCGCATCATCGTCGTGGAGCCGTTCTGGTACACCGATGAGCGCCCCGACTCGGTGGCGTGGGTGATCGACCACGTGCGCCAGGGGGCGGAGGGCATCGACGCCGAATGGATTCCGGATGCGTCGCACTGGATCGAGGGGCACCCCGAGTGGATGGCCGCCGACGGACTCCACCCGAACGACGCCGGTTACGCCGAGATGGCGCGCCGCATGGACGCGGCTCTGGCGCAGCTCGGGCTCTGACGCCGCGGCCGCGCGCCGTGTCCCGCACTCGCGCGCTTCCGCCCGGCCAGCGGATAAACTCACGGCATGTCAGGGCAGTCCGAGCAGCGCACGACGGCGAACGCCGTGGTCTCCGGCCTGCTCGTGGTGGTCGCCGTCGCCACCGCCGCGGCGGGCATCCTCGCGGGCCTGGCCGACCGGCCGCCGAGCTGGATCACCTGTGTCATCTTCGTCATCAGCGTCGGGGTGACGGCGGTCTACCAGATGCCCATCGGCCGGGTGACGGGCCTGCCGCCGTTCGGCGTGGCCGGCGCTCTGCTGGTGGTGGGCACGGTGGGTGCGAACCCGGGCCTCGAGGTGGGGCTGTGGGTCATCGCCTACTTCGTCTCCCGCGCGTTCACCACCCGGGCGGTCTGGATGTCGGCGCAGTGGACCGGAGTCGCGGCCCTCGGCGGGATCGGGTTCGTGGCGCTCTCGCGCTGGCTGATCTCCCTCGGCTGGTACCCGCCGGCGGTCATCGTGCTGAGCATCGCGGCCTACATGCTCATCGTGCTCGCGCTCGAGTTCGGGCGCGACCGGGGCCGGTGGAGCATCGAGCACAGCTTCGGCATTTCGGCCCTGAGTCCCGGGCGACTGCTCGGCGTGCTCGCCCTCTGCTCGGCCGTGGCCATTGCCGTCTACGGCTCGTCCACCGGCCTGTTCGGCATCGTCGACGGGCCCGAGGAGGAGCTGCGCCTCGCCCGCGACACCATTCCCCTGCTCATCGTGGCGCTGCTGTTCTACGGCGCGGCGAAGCGCCGCCAGACGCGCAACAGCGAGCGGCGCCTCAGCGGCGTGGTGGATGCGGCCCGTGCCCTGCCGTGGGATGTGCAGCAGGACCCGAAGGAGACGATGGTCGAGTTCGCGCGCCGGGCCATCGACGCCGCCGAATTCGACGTGCGGCGCACCCCACCCGGCCGCAACGAGATCGGCGCCCGCTTCTCGGCGATCAACTCCGCCGACCCGCAGCTGAACCCCGAGTCGATGGTGCCGGGGGAGGAGGGTGTGTCGAGCGAGCACCAGGAGGACGCGGTGGAGCCCACCGAGTACCTCGTGGCGAGCCGCAAGAACGGCGGCGCGCCGTTCACGCCCGATGACGAGTTGGCGCTGGACGCCATCGGCCACATCGCCTCCGAGACCGCCCGGGTGCGGGGCGCCTACGACACCCTCCTCGACCGGGTCGATCGCGACTCCCTCACCGGGCTGCCCAACTACAACGCCTTCCAGCGCTCCCTCGCACGCCTGAACGAAGACCGCAGTTACGCATCCGGAATCGCGGTGCTGTTCATCGACCTCGACCAGTTCAAACGGCTGAACGACACCGAGGGCCACCACATCGGCGACGAGGTGCTCTCCACGGTGGCGACCCGCCTGCGCGCGAGCGTGCGGCCGCACGACTTCGTGGCCCGGGTGGGCGGCGACGAGTTCGTGATCATCCTCACCAAGCTGCAGTCGCTCGCCGAGGCGAAGGCCGTGACCGACCGCATCGTGGCCAACGTCGGCACGCCCGCCACCCTCGGCGGGCGTGAGTACCGCCCGCTGGTCAGCGTGGGTCTCGCCTACTCCGGGCATCAGGAGACCGATCCGCAGTCGATCGTGGTCGACGCCGACCACTCGATGCTCGCCATCAAGAAGTCGCGCCGCCAGGGCGGTCCCGCGTTCGAGAGCAGCATCGGCATCTCGCCGCACCGCTCGAGCCGCATCAACGAGATCGTGGCGAAGGCCATCGACGACGGCATTCTCAACGTGGTCTACCAGCCCATCGTCAACACGGTGGAGGACAAGATCTGGGCGTTCGAGTCGCTGGTGCGGTACACGCATCCGGAACTCGGCCGCATCTCGACGTCGTCGCTGATCGAGAAGGCGAAGGGCCTCGGCCGGATGGACCTGCTCACGAAGCAGGTGATCGAGGCCTCGCTCAAGGCGGCCCGGGAGTTCCGCAAGGTGGTGCCGGGCATCTCGGTGATGACCATCAACCTCGAGGTGGAGCAGATCCGTGACGAGCACGTCGGGGCGTTCCTGAAAGACATCGTGCCGCGGTACCCGGATGTCTCGCTCTGCCTCGAACTCAACGAGCGCTCCACGAAAGACATCGACGACGACCTCAGGGCGCAGGCGGAGCACTTCCGGCAGCTCGGCATGCTGATCGCACTCGACGACTACGGGTCGGAGGCGTCGAGTGTGGGGGCGCTGGTGCGCATCCCGATGGA
>BADC01000030.1 GCA_000333435.1 Corynebacterium-like bacterium B27
GTCACGAGGGCCTTCCGCCGCGCCCTCGTGCACCCCGACGGGCGACTCACGAGCGACACGCAGACCGCCTACTCGCTGGCGCTGTGCTTCGATCTCTACGCCGACGACGACGAGCGGATGCGCGGGGGCGAGCGCCTGAAAGAGCTCGTGCGGGCATCCGGTCACGTCATCGCCACAGGCTTCGTGGGCACGCCTCTCATCCTCGACGCCCTCACCCTCGCCGACGGACTCGACGACGCCTACCGCCTGCTGCTGCAGACCGAACTGCCGTCGTGGCTGTACACCGTGCAGATGGGCGGCACCACGATCTGGGAGCGCTGGGACTCGATGCTGCCCGACGGTTCCATCAACCCCGGCGAGATGACCTCGTTCAACCACTACGCGCTCGGCGCCGTGGCCGACTGGATGCATCGCACGGTCGGAGGCCTCGCTCCGCTCGAGCCGGGATACCGGCGACAGCTCTTCGCGCCGCGTCCGCGCGGTGGGCTGACCCACGCTGAGACCGCGCACCTCACGCCGTACGGGCGCGCGGCGATCGCCTGGCAGCTGGTCGCGGGCGAGGACGGCACCGAGACGCTGGAGGTCGAGGTGCAGGTGCCGCCAGGCACGAGCGCCGTCGTCGACCTGGAGGGGCAGTCGCCCGTCGACGTGCCGCCGGGCCGGCACCGCTTCGCCGTGCCGCACACTGTTTCTGGAGCACTGCTGGGGATGGAGAAGCCATGACGATCCTGGTCGAAAAGAACGTCGAGCAGCACGCGAGCGACGGTGTGACGCTGCGCGCCGACGTCTACCGGCCCGACGACGACGCGGCGCATCCGGTGCTGTTGTGTCGCACCCCCTACGGCAAGGAGGGGATGCTCGTTGCCGTCGAGGCCGACGCCCCGCTGCTGACCATGGTGGAACACGGGTACGCCGTGGTGGTGCAGGACTGCCGCGGCACCGGAGCGTCGGACGGGGTGTTCCGGGTGCTCGACGACGAGGGCGACGACGGGGTCGACGCGGTGGAGTGGTGCGCCGCGCAACCGTGGTCGACGGGACGGGTGGGCATGTTCGGCGGCTCCATACGTCTCGATCACGCAGTTCGCCGCCGCGTTCCGTGCACCCGAGGCGTTCGGGTCATCGCGCCCTCGGTGGCACCCGCTTTCTTCCACGGCGACCTCGCCTACCGCGGCGGCGCATTCGTGCTCGCGACCGCGCTGGAGTGGTCGTTCGACCGCGCCGAGGATCAGCGATCGCGCAGCACCGGGCAAGCGCCCCGGTACGGCGCCTCGCGTGCCCTCCTCGACCGCGCACCGCTCCTCCCGGCGCCCGAACTCGACTCGCCGGCGGGGGCGCACTACGCGACCTGGCTCGCGCATCCGGACCGCGACGACTACTGGGACGCGTACTCCTACGACGGGTTCTACGACCGGGTCACCACGCCGGCGCTGCACGTGGCCGGCTGGTACGACCTCTTCCTCGGCAGCACCATCGCGAACTACGAGGGCCTGCGCGACCGCGCCGCGACAACGGAGGCGCGTGCCAACCAGCAGCTCGTGATCGGGCCGTGGTCACACGCCAACCGGCTCGGCCGGTTCGCCGACCGAAGCTTCGGGCCCGCCGGTATGGCACCGGCCGGGCTGCACGAGCAACAACTCGCGCTCTTCGACTGCTTCTTGCGCGATGGCGCGCCGCCCCTGGCCGCACCCGTGCGCATTTTCGTGATGGGGCGGGACGAGTGGCGCGACGAAGCCGACTGGCCGCTGCGCGACACCGACTACCGCCCGCTGTACCTGCACGGCGGCGCACGCCTCGCGTTCGACCTGCCGGCCGGCGCCGGGGCGGATGACGCCGGCGCCGACTCCTACGAGTACGACCCGCGCGACCCGGTGCCCACACTCGGCGGCGCCACCCTCATCGCCTACGAGCTCAACGAGGGGCCGGTCGACCAGCGCGCCAACGACCACCGTGCCGATGTGCTCCGCTACGTCAGCGACGCGCTGACGGAGCCGCTCGAGGTGACGGGCCCGGTGCGTTTCGTGGCGCACGTCTCGTGCTCGACACCCGACACCGACCTCACCGCCACGCTCAGCGACGTGTGGCCCGATGGCCGGGCGATCCTGCTGACCGACGGCATCCTGCGGCTGCGCTACCGCGACTCGCCGAGCGCGCCGCGGCCGATGACGCCGGGCGAGGTGGCTGAGGTCGAAGTCGACCTGTGGGCGACGTCGAACGTGTTCCTGCCCGGGCACCGCATCCGTCTCGACGTGTCCTCGAGCAGCTTCCCGCGCTACGACCGCAACCCGAACACCGGTGGAGTCATCGCCGAGGAGGGCGAGGAGCGGATGCGCGTGGCCGAGGTGACCCTGCACCGAGACGCCGCGCATCCGAGTCATCTGGTGCTGCCCGTGATCCCCGTGCGAGCGGGCTGATCGTGGCAAGATCGGGAAGACCCGCCCGCCCCGAACCGAACGAGCGCCAGATGTCCCCCGCCCCTCGCCGCGTCACCATCAAAGACGTCGCCGCGCACGCGGGGGTGTCGGTGGCTGCCGCCTCCAAGGTGCTACGGCACGCCTATGGCGTGAGTGCGGAGAT
>BADC01000029.1 GCA_000333435.1 Corynebacterium-like bacterium B27
CCCGGGTTTGGCGGTTTCGCGATCGAGATGGGCAAGCTGCTGAACGGCCAGAGCACGCCGAAGGATGTCGCGGACAGCATGCAGGTGCAGGTCGAACAGGCCGCGAAGGCGGCGGGCCTGCCCGGATGGTGACCGCCCGCAGCCGGCGCAGCCGCACCTGGTTCTGGTTCGCGTTCCCGTCGATCCTGCTCGTGGCGATCTTCTTCGTCGCCCCGTTCCTCCTCAACCTCCCCTTCGCGTTCTCGCAATGGAGCGGCTACAGCTCGGTCATCCGCTTCAACGGGCTGGACAACTTCATCGCGCTGGCGCAGCGGGGCATCCTCGGCAACGCGGTGCTCGTCACTGTGGTGTACGCGGTGATCGCCATGGTGGTTCAGAACACGGTCAGCCTGTCGCTCGCCTTGACACTCCGCGACACCACCCGGGTGAACTCGTTCTTCCGCTCGCTGTTCTTCGTGCCGGTGCTGATCTCACCGCTCGCGGCCGGCTACATCTGGCGCGCGATCGTCGACCCGGCGGGCCCGCTCAACGGATTCATCGGCGCCGTCACGGGGAGCGACTTCCACTTCGCGTGGCTCGGCAACCCGGCGAGCGCCCTGGTCACGGTGGCGTTCGTGGATGCTTGGAAGTGGTCGGGCATCGCCACACTGGTCTACATCGCGGGGCTCAACAGCATCCCGCGGTCGCTGATGGAGGCCGCGCAGATCGACGGGGCGAACAGCTGGAACCGCTTCTGGCGGGTGAGCTTCCCGCTGCTCGCCCCCGCCTTCACCTTCAACGTCGTCACCACGCTGATCGGTGCGCTGAGCGCCTACGACATCATCGCCGCGACGACGAGCGGCGGCCCGGGCACCAGCACGACGACGCTGAACGTCGCGGTGCAGCAGCAGTTCGGGCAGTCCTACTTCGGCACGGCGTCGACGCTCAGCCTAACCGTGACCGTGCTCGTCATCCTCACCGCGGTGCCGCTCGTGGCGTGGTTGCGCAAGAGAGAGGTGGCGTGATGAGCATCCGCTCCGTCGTCAAGTACACCCTGGTCTCACTGTTCGCTCTGCCGTGGGTGGTCGTGCCGCTGTGGCTCCTGGTCGTCAACTCGTTCAAGGGCGAGGGCGAGGCGGCGCAACTGTCGCTCGCCCTGCCCTCCGACTGGTCGGCCGTTGCGAACTACACCGCCGTCTTCCAGACCGGCAACTACTTGGTGGGGCTGAAGAACAGCCTGCTCGTCGCGGTGCCGACCATCATCGTGGTGCTGCTGCTCG
The DNA here is from genome assembly GCA_000333435.1 of Corynebacterium-like bacterium B27. Lineage (GTDB taxonomy): Bacteria > Actinomycetota > Actinomycetes > Actinomycetales > Microbacteriaceae > Herbiconiux. The sequence goes on from BADC01000029.1 coordinate 1,260, forward strand.
GCTCGCTCGCGGCGTGGGCCTACGCGCGCAGCCCGAAGCGGTCGTTCCAGTTCTTCTTCTACCTGACCTGCCTGTCGATCCTGCTGCCGCCGGCGGTCATCCCCACCATCTTCCTGCTCACGACCATGCACCTCGACGGCAGCGTCGCCGGTTACGCGCTGATGATGATGGCGAGCCGGATGGGCATCGTCGTCTTCTTGACCACCGGCTTCATCCGCGGGTTGCCGGTCGAACTCGAGGAGGCGGCGTCGATCGACGGCGCGACCAGGCTGCGCACCTACTTCTCCGTGCTGCTGCCGATGCTCAAACCGATCCTGTTCGTCGGCGCGGTGATGCTCGTCATCCAGGTCTGGAACGACTTCTTCTTCGCCCTGCTGCTGCTGAAGACCTCGGCGAACGCCACACTGCCGCTCACGCTCTTCTCGTTCGCCTCGGCATCGGCACAGTCGCTGCGCTGGAACCTCGTGTTCGCCCACGTGGTGCTGACGAGCCTGCCGCTCGTGGTGGTGTATCTCATCGCGCAGAAGCGGGTGCTCGCGGGTCTGACCGAAGGGGGCCTCAAGGGATGAGCGCGTCACCGTCCAGCCCCGCGCCGGGCCCCGTCCTGGTCGAGCACCTCCGGGAGGCGCTCGGAGTGGGGACGCCGCGGCCGCGACTCAGCTGGTCGCTGCCGGATGCGCTGTCAGAAGCACACCAATCGGCCTACCAGCTCGAGCTGCTCGACGCCGCCGGGGTGCGGGTGCACCTCGAGACCGTGGAGTCGCCGGAGCGGGTGCTCGTGCCCTGGCCTGGCGCACCGCTGCGCTCGCGCGAGCGCCGGCGGGCGCGCGTGCGGGTGCGGATGCGCGGGGCCGACTGGTCGCCGTGGAGCACGCCCGCCCTGGTGGAGGCCGGCCTGCTCGAGCGCAGCGATTGGGTCGCGCGACCGGTCGGCCCGCCGGCCGGCGCCGACCACGAGGCCCAGCCCGTATTGCGCCGGCGCTTCCGGCTCCGGGGCCCGGTTGCGAGCGCCCGGCTCTACGCCACCGCGCTCGGGCTGTACGAGGTGACGATCAACGGCCGGGCGGTCAGCGACGACGTTCTCGCGCCGGGCTGGCAGAGCTACGACCGGCTGCTCCGGTACCGCACCCTCGACGTCACCGACGCCCTGGTCGAGGGCGACAACGAGATCGTGGTGGCGCTCGGCGACGGCTGGTACCGCGGGCGGCTCGGCTTCCTGGGGGAACGCGCCGTGTACGGCGACCGGCTCGCCTTCCTCGGCCAGCTCGAACTCGTTCATGCCGACGGTCGCCGCGAGGTCATCGCCACCGACGACGACTGGGAGTGGCGGCCCGGCCCCACCCTGTCGAGCGATCTCTACGACGGCGAGCACCACGACGCCCGCGACCCGCTCGCCGGCCGAGCCTGGGCAGCGGTCGACGTGCATCCGTTCCCCACGGCCGAGCTCATCGCCCCGGTTGCACCGCCGGTGCGCCGCACCCAGACCCTGGCGGTCGCTGCCGTGTTCCGCTCCCCCTCCGGTCGGGTGCTCGTCGATTTCGGCCAGAACCTGGTCGGCCGGGTGCGGCTGCGCGTGCGCGGCCCGCGCGGCAGCACCGTCACGCTGCGGCACGCCGAAGTGCTCGAGCACGGCGAACTCGGCACTCGTCCGCTGCGGAGCGCCCGGGCCACCGACCGGTACGTGCTGAGTGGCGACGGCGAGGAGATCTGGGAGCCCCGGTTCACCTACCACGGGTTCCGCTTCGTCGAGGTCGACGGCTGGCCGACTCCCGATGGCGAGCTCGAGGCGGGTGACCTGGAGGCCGTCGTGGTGCACGACGACATGCGGCGCACCGGCTGGTTCGCGAGCTCGGATCCCTTACTCGACCGCCTGCACGAGAACGTCGTGTGGGGCATGCGCGGCAACTTCGTCGACATCCCCACCGACTGCCCGCAGCGCGACGAGCGGCTCGGCTGGACCGGCGACATCGGCGTCTTTGTCCCGACCGCCGCCTACCTCTACGACTGCGCGGGCATGCTCAGCGCGTGGCTGCGCAACCTCGCCGTCGACCAGGGCGCCGACGGGATGGTGCCGTTCTTCGTGCCCAAACTGGAGTTCCCGCCCGAGGTCGCCGACGTGCCGGGGCTCGTGCACTCGCACGCGGCCGCATGGGGCGATGCAGCGGTGATCGTGCCGTTCTCGCTGCACCAGGCG
>BADC01000028.1 GCA_000333435.1 Corynebacterium-like bacterium B27
TTCTACACATTCGTCTCCACTCACAGCAGCTACCGCGCCGCGGTACGGAACCCAACGGAGGGTACCCATGCAACGACGATCCATCCTGGCCGCACTCACCATCGCAGGCCTCTCGGCTGCAGCGCTCTCCGGGTGCGCGAGCGACGCCTCCGGAGGCGGCGACGCCACCACCCTCACCGTCTGGCACAACTCGGCCGACTCCCCCGCCGTGCTCGACCTCTACGACCGTTTCGAGCAGGAGTCAGGTATCACCCTCGACCTGGTCGCCATCCCCTCCGACGGCTTCGAGAACGCCACCATGACGAAGTGGGCCACCGGTGACCGCCCCGACATCCTCGAGTTCCACCCCACGCTCACCAACATGCTCGGCCTCAACCCGGCCGAGACCATGCAGCCACTCACCGACCTGCCCTTCGTGGCGAAGTCGGGCGACCTCTACAAGTCGGTCGGCGCGATCGACGGCACCGTCTACGCCGCGGTGACCGGCTTCCCCTCGGTCTTCGGCGTCTACTACAACAAGAAGGCGTTCGCCGACGCAGGGGTGCAGCCACCGACGAGCTTCGCCGACCTCCCAGCGCTGTGCGGCACATTCACGGGAGCCGGCGTCACGCCCATCTACGAGTCGGGCGCGAGCCTGTGGCCCACCCAGATCCTCCCGCTGCTCTACGTCGCCGACGCCAACACCGACGACGCCTACGGCTCCGCCATCGCGTCGAACGAGCAGAGCCTCAACGACCCCGACGGCCCGTTCATCGCCGGCCTCGAGGCCTACAAGGGCCTGCTGGACGACGGATGCTTCAACGCCGACGCGTCCACCGGCACCTTCGAAGCGTCGATGCAGGCGGTGCTCGACGGCACGGCCGCGATGGTGGCGCAGCACTCCGACATGATGCCGACGCTCCTGGCCGCAGCCGGCGGCGACCAGGCGAAGGTCGACGACGCGGTCGGCTTCATCCCGCTCTCCGCCACCGAGCCGGTGGGCACCTACGCACCCGGCCCGATCGGCACCTTCTACGCGCCGAAGACGGGCGACGCGGGCCGCGAGGCGGCAGCGCTGAAATTCATCGAGTTCGCCACGGGGCGGGCTACCCGAACTCGTGGCGCAATCGGCCTCTTCCCGGGGATCGAG
>BADC01000027.1 GCA_000333435.1 Corynebacterium-like bacterium B27
ACCCCGTCGGCGTACGGGTGCAGGGCCTCGCGGATGAGGGCGTCGGTCACGAACGGACCGTACGCATCCGCGGTGTCGATCAAGTTCACGCCGAGCTCCACCGCGCGGCGCAGCACCGCGATGGCGGCGGAACGGTCGGCGGGTTCACCCCAGACACCGGGCCCGGTGAGCTGCATCGTGCCGAAGCCGAGGCGGTTGACAGGGAGGTCGCCGCCGATGGCGAAGGTTCCGGATGCTGCGGCAGAAGTGGTGGTGTCGTTCGACGTCATGACGTGCCCAACGGAAGGCGACACCCCCGAATTCCGCCGACCCCGCGCGGGTCGCGGATTGCGCGACGGGCGAACGCGCATACTGGGCCCGACGAGGGAGCGCGGCATGGACTTCTACGGGGTCATCGAGGTGGTGGGCAAGGTGATCGACGCCGCGGGCGTGGCGGCGATCGTCGTGGGCGCGTTGTACGCGGCGGTGAACGCGCTGGTGCGGGGGCTGCGGCGGGAGCATCCGGTGTACACGCAGTTCCGGCGCATCCTCGGGCGGGCGATCCTGCTCGGGCTGGAGCTGCTGGTGGCGGCCGACATCATCCGCACCGTCGCGGTGACGCCGACGCTCGAGAGCGTGGCGGTGCTGGGCGCGATCGTGCTCATCCGCACCTTCCTCAGCTTCTCACTCGAGCTCGAGATCACGGGCCGGTGGCCCTGGCAGAAGGCGCCGGCGGCCGCCGCCCCCGGCGACGCGGCGCCGGCACCGGCGCCCGCCGACTGACGTCATTCCACGGGTTGGAGCCGCACCGAGCCGTCCGCCGCGACGCTCCAGCCCGGGTTGTGTGCCACCTCCCAGACGACGCCGTTCGGGTCGTCGACGTGGGCGTGGTAGCCGCCGAACGCGGCCTGCTGCGGAGACTTGCGGATGCGCCCGCCGGCACCGCGCATCCGCTCGACCACCGCGTCGACCTCGGCGGGTGACCCCACGTTGTGCGACAGCGTGATGCCGGTCGGCCCCGCCGCCGGGCCCACCGGCACGAGCTCACCACCCACCGTGTCGACGAGGTCGCCCACGAACGCCGCCGCGTCGTACAACCCGAGCACGAGCCCGCGCCCCACCTGGAAGAACAGGATCTCGCCGGGCACGTCGAGCAACGGCACCCAGCCCAGCCCGTCGCGGTAGAACCGCCGGGCGGCGTCGAGATCGGGCGTGGCGAGCGTGATGAAGTCGAGGCGCTGGTCCATGCCGCACAGGCTACGCCGAGGCTCGAGGCCACGCCGAGCGGATGCCCGCCTACACCGCCTGGGCGAACGCGGCCGGCCCGGCTGCCGCCTCGGCGAGCGGGGTGAGTGCGGGCGGGATCGGCCAGCCCTTGCGGCGCATCGACTGCGCCCAGAGGCGCCCGGCGCGGTAGGAGGAACGCACCAGCGGGCCCGCGAGCACCCCGAGGAAGCCGATCTCCTCGGCTTCGGCCTTGATCTCCACGAACTCCTCGGGCCGCACCCATGAGGCCACCGGGTAGTGCCGGGGGCGAGGGCCGGAGGTACTGCGTGACCGTGATGATGTCGCACCCGGCGTCGTGCCAGTCGCGGAGCGGCCGCGACACCTCGGCCCGCGTCTCCCCATACCGAGGATGAGATTCGACTTCGTGATGAGCTGCGCGGCCCTGGCCTGGGTCAGCACGTCGAGCGAGCGCTCGTAGCGGAAGGCGGGTCGGATGCGTTTGAAGATGCGCGGCACCGTCTCGACGTTGTGGGCGAACACCTCGGGGCGCGAAGCGAACACGACCTGCAAGAGCGACGGATCGCCCGAGAAGTCGGTGGCGAGGATCTCGACCCCGGTGCCCGGGTTCAGCTCATGGATGCGCCGCACCGTCTCGGCGTGCAACCACGCCCCCTCGTCGGGCAGGTCGTCACGGGCGACGCCCGTCACGGTGGCGTAGCGCAGCGCCATCGACCGCACCGACTCGGCGACCCGGCGCGGCTCGTCGGTGTCGTAGTCGGCGGGCTTGCCCGTGTCGATCTGGCAGAAGTCGCAGCGGCGGGTGCACTGCGAGCCGCCGATGAGGAAGGTCGCCTCCCGGTCCTCCCAGCACTCGAAGATATTCGGGCAGCCGGCTTCCTGGCAGACCGTGTGCAGCTCCTGGTCTTTCACGAGACCCTGCAGCTCCCGGTATTCGGGGCCGAACTTGGCCTTCGTCTTGATCCACTCGGGTTTGCGCTCGATCGGCGTCTCGGCGTTGCGCACCTCGAGGCGCAGGAGCTTCCGGCCCGCGGCCTCGGGCGCGGTCACCGGGCACCCGCCGCGACGGTTTCGTGTCCGACGCGGACGAGGTCGCGCATCCGATCGCCCGGCGATTCGAAGCGCGCCATCACCGCGTCGACGACGTCGACCGGGTCGACCCGTCGGCCCACCACCTCGCTGATCGTGGTGACACCGGCGTCGCGGATGCCGCACGCCACGATGCGCTCGTAGGGCTCGAGGCTGTTGCTGCAGTTGAGCGCGAAGCCGTGCGTGGTCACCCCGCCCGCCACCCGGATGCCGATGGCGCCGAGCTTGGCGGTGGTGCCGGCGACCGTCGTCCAGATGCCGGAGCGGCCCTCGACGCGGTGGGCGACGACGCCGAAGCCGATCACGACGTCGAGCAGCATGGCTTCGAGCGAGCGCACGTAGGCGACCACGTCGATGGGGTCGGGCAGGCGGAGGATGGGGTAGCCGACGAGCTGGCCGGGACCGTGCCAGGTGATCTTTCCGCCGCGGTCGACGTCGACCACGGGGGTGCCGTCGACCGGACGCTCGTCGGGCTCGGTGCGCTTGCCCGCGGTGTACACGGGCTCGTGCTCGAGCAGGATGACGGTGTCGGGCGCCTCGCCCGTGAGCACGCGGTCGTGCAGGCGCGCCTGCAGCTGGAGCCCTTCGGCGTAGGGGACGAGCCGCCGCCCCACGCCCTCGACGACAAAGTCGGTCATGTCCCCACTCTAGATTAATTGGACCGAGTACAACAATGCGCTGTGGCGCGATATCAGAGTTGCTACGCAGTGCTACGCACAGCTACACTGAGATCATGACCGCCGTCCCGGTGCGCGAGCTGCGCAACCACACCGCCGAGGTGGTGCGGCGCGTTCAGGGTGGGGAAGACATCACCATCACGGCCAACGGAGTCGCCGTTGCGTCGCTCCTGCCGGTGCGCGCCGGGAGGAGATCGTGGATCGGCCCGGTCGACCTCATCGCGGCGCTCGAGCACCGCGCCGATGCGGGGCTGCGTGACGATCTCGCCGTGCTCGCGGGCGACACCACCGACGACCTCGACCCGCTGGCCTGACACCCGATGGCCGCCGCGATCGACCGCCCCGCCGTGGGGTTGCTCGACACGAGCGTCTTCATCGCATCCGAATCCGGGCGTCCGCTCGACCACGCCGCGTTACCTGCGCGGTCGTACGTGTCGGTGGTGACGGTGGCCGAACTCCGCGAGGGCGTACTCGCCGCCCGCGATACCGACACCCGCTCCCGGCGACTGGCGACCTTGGAGAGCATCGGCGACGTCGAAGCGCTGCCGGTCGACGACCGAGCGGCAGCCCACTGGGCGCGCCTGCGGTTCCGGCTGCACGAGGTGGGGCGGCGGGCGAACGTGAACGACCTGTGGATCGCATCCGTCGCCCTGGCACACGATCTGCCCGTGGTAACGCAAGACGCCGATTACGACGTGCTGGCCGATCTCGGTGGGCCCGAGGTGCTCCGCGTCTGAGCAGCATCTCGGATGCTCGACTTGTCGCAGTCGAAAGATCGGCGGTTCTTCGCGGGCCGCGTCGGTGAAAGCACGCCAGGAAGCTGCCATCCTGTCATCATGGACGACAGGATCACCCTCCGCTTCATGACGGCCCCGCAGGATGCCGCCGCCGGCGGGGTTTCCGTCGCGGCCGGCCGCGTGCTCGAGTGGATCGACAAGGCGGGCTACGCCTGCGCCGTCGGCTGGAGCTCCTCCTACTGCGTCACCGCCTACGTGGGCAACGTGCATTTCACCAGGCCTATCGCCTCGGGCCAGATCATCGAGGCGCACGCCCGCATCATCCACACCGGCCGAACGAGCATGCAGGTTCTGGTCACCGTGGAGTCGGCGGATGTGCGCAGCCGCGAATTCACCCCGGCCACGCACTGCATCCTGGTGTTCGTGGCCGTCGACGACGAGGGGCGGCCGCGCGAGGTGCCGCCCTGGTCGCCGACATCGGAGAGCGACCGGATGCTCAACGCCCGCGCCGAGGAGCGGCTCGCCCCGCGCCGCACCATCCGCGACGCCATGCAGCAGCAGACGTACTCGGCCGCGGGCACCACACCGCAGACCGTGTTCCGCTTCCTCGCCGCCCCGGCCGACGCGAACTGGGGTGGCAACGCGCACGGCGGAACGGTGATGCGCTGGATCGACGAGGCCGCCTTCGCGTGCGCGGCCGGCTGGACGTCGACCTCGGCGGTCGCCGTGTACTCGGGCGGCATCCACTTCTACCGACCCATCCGCATCGGGCACATCGTGGAGGTCGCGGCCCGGCTCATCCACACCGGCCCGCAGAGCATGCACATCGCCATCCACGTGCGCTCGGGGTCACCCGCGACGCCAGGGTTGCTGGAGCTGACGACACAGTGCATGAGCGTGTTCGTCGACCTCGACGCCGCCACCGGGCGGGCCCGGCCGGTGCCGGCCCTGCCGCTCGTCTCCGACGAGGACCAGCGCCTCGACGCGCACGCGCTCGATCTCATCCGCCACCCGCTGCTTCCGCAGCTGCCAGAGCAGGTAGTGCGGATCGCACGGGATGCAGTGGCCACCCACCCCGGGGCCGGCGAGGAAGGGCAGAAGC
>BADC01000026.1 GCA_000333435.1 Corynebacterium-like bacterium B27
AGCAGCACTCGAACTCGCGCGCCGGCACGACGAGCGCCTCGACGGGCGTGCGTGGCTCGAGATCGAGGCGGATGCGCCGCTGCGGCACTGCCTCGAGGTGCGGCACCCGAGCTACCGGGCGCCGGAGTTCGCCGAGCTGCTGGCCGCACACGACATCGGGTCCGTGGTCGCCGACACCGCGGGCCGATGGCCCATGATCGAGGCCACCACCGCCGACTTCGTGTACGTGCGACTGCACGGCGCGGAGGAGCTCTACACCAGCGGATACGACGACGTGGCGCTCGAGCGGTGGGCCGAGCGGGTGCGGGGCTGGCAGGGCGGCAGCGGTGCCGTCGACGCCCGTCCGCGCGACGTCTTCGTCTACTTCGACAACGACGCCCACGGTCACGCGCCACACGACGCGGTGCGACTCCGGGAACTGCTCGCGACAGCCTGAGCGCGCCGCCCGGCAGGCCCGCGAGCCCGTAGGCTGGGAGGGATGCGACTCCTCCTCATCCGACACGGCCAGACCATCGACAACGTGCGCGGCGCACTGGGCACCGTGGTTCCGGGCCCGGGGCTCACCGACCTGGGTCGGGAACAAGCCCAGGCGGTGCCGGCGGCGCTCGCCGGCGAACGGATCGACGCGATCTTCGTCTCGACCATGACACGCACCCACGAGACCGCCGCGCCGTTGGCGGCAGCGCTCGGCCTCGAGCCGGTGCAGCTCCCCGGTCTGCGGGAGATCGACGCCGGTTCGCTGCAGGGCCGGAGCGACGACGAAGCCGTCAAGGGCTACATGGGCACGATCTTCCAGTGGTGGACCGACTTCGGCGCCCGCATCCCGGGCGGCGAGAACGGCACCGAGTTCTACGAGCGGTACGACGGCGCCCTGTCCGCCATCGCGGCGCAGCACTCGGGCACGGTCGCGGTGTTCAGCCACGGCGCCGCGATCCGCACCTGGGCCTCGTGGTCGTCGCGCAATCTGGATGCGGAGTTCAGTCGCACGCATCCGCTCGAGAACACCGGCGTGGTGACCCTCGAAGGCTCTCCGGCGGACGGCTGGGTGACCACGCACTGGCAGGGCACCCCGCTCGGCGGCACCGAGCTCGAGGACGCCACGGCACCGGACCCCACAGGAGAAGCGGTCGGCTGAGCCGCCGCGCCACGACGCGTCGCGGGGAGGCGACAAGCAGCGTGCACCAGTGACCATCGTGGAGATGGGGGGAATTGAACCCCCGTCCATCGCTGTGATTCAGCGCCTTCTACGGGCGTAGCCTGATGGTCGTTCTACTCGGCCCCGACCTGTGCTTCAGGCTTCTCGGTCGACGGGCCCAGCCTCAGTGCAAGTCCCGCGACGCCCTGAGGCGCGACGTCGCAGCAATCTCTCTGGATGATGCCGGAACCCGGGTAGAGAGCATTCCCGGACCGACAGTTGCTAATTAGCTAGGAAGGAAGTCCTAGGCCGCAAGGGCGAAGGAGGCCTTCTTGGCCGCAACAGTGCTGTTTGAATTGGCACTTATTTTTTTGCAGAGATCGTTTACGAGATAACCCTGCATCCTCGACCCGCTTCTCGCTGTTTCGCAGGCGATGTCGAAACCGATCATCCCCGCACCGGGTCACTGGTGCACGCTGTTGAGTTGCCAAACGCTGCGGGAACTGGTCCAGAGCAGCCCTCAAGCTTACAACAGATCCGCGCCGAGATGCACATGGAATATCGTAGGAGCATGCCGGACACCATCATCACCGTCGCCGGGACGAGCCGCATCCTGCGCGATCCGGAGCGCGCACGGGTGCGCATCGGCGTGGGCTTCGAGGGCTCCAAGCGCGACAGCGTGCTGGCGGCCACCCGCGCCGCGCACGAGTCACTCACCGGCTCGCTCGAATCGATCCTCGACGAGCACGACGGGCCGGTGATCAGCTGGCATTCCGAAGACATCCGCGTCTGGGGCCAGCGGCCGTGGAGCAACGACGGCACCCGCCTGCCGGTCGAATTCCACAGCGCCGTGTTCGTGGACGCCGAGTTCGACGACTTCGAGGCGCTCTCCGAGTGGATCGACGTCGTCTCCATCCGCGACGGCATCGCCATCGACGGCATCGACTGGCGGCTGGCCCGCCACACCGAAGCCGAACTGCAGGCCGAGGCCCGCCGAGGTGCGGTGGCGGATGCGCTGCAGAAGGCGGGCGAGTACGCCGCGGCCCTCGGCCTCGGCGCGGTGACGCCGATCTCCCTCTCGGATCCCGGCCTCCTCGACAACCCGGCTCCCCCGCAGTTCGCGGTGCAGGCGATGGCGAAGGGCGCTCCGGTCGGCGGCGGGGGCGGCATGGAGCTCCGACCCAGCGCGATCGAGGTCGAGGCGACGGTGCACGCCCGCTTCTCGGCGCAGAGTCCTTCGGCGCCGGGCCCGGTCGCGTGAGCGGCCTCGACGTGCAGGTGCCCGACCTCAGCGACCGCACCATCGTGGTGACCGGCGGCACCGGCGGGCTCGGCTACTGGGCGGCCGAGCAGCTCGCCGCCGCCGGTGCCGAGGTCGTCATCGCCGCCCGCAACCCCGAGCGCGGCGACGCCGCCGTGCGCTCGGTGCGCCAGTGGGTGCCCGCCGCACGCGCGCGCTTCGTGCGGCTCGACCTCGCCGACCTCTCCTCGGTGGCCGACGCCGCCGCCGAGCTCGCCGAGCTGCCCCGCATCGACGCACTCATCGCCAACGCCGGCGTGCTGGCCTCGAAAGGCCGCCAGACCACGGCCGACGGCTTCGAGTCGATGCTCGGCACGAACTTCCTCGGCCATTTCGCGCTGATCGGGCGGATGCTCCCCCACCTCACCGCGCAATCCGCACCCGCCCGCATCGTGCATCTGGGCAGCATCAGCCACGAGTTCACCCGGCTCGACCTCGACGACCTGCAGGCGGAGGCCGGCCGGTTCCGGGAGTTCCGCACCTACGGCCGCTCGAAGCTCGCCGTGATGACCTACGGGTTCGAGCTCGATCGACGGTTGCGGCTCGCCGGGGCGCGCACGGCCAGTCTGGTGGCGCATCCGGGGTTCGCCGTCGACGAGCTGTCGCCGCCCCGCGACATCCTGCCGACGCCGAAGACGGGCACCGCGGTGTCGCGAGCGGCGTATCGCGCGATCGCCCAAGGCAAGAACGCCGGGGCGCGGCCGATCGTCGCCGCCGCGACCGACCCCGACGCTCGGGGCGGCCAATACTGGGGCCCGGCGGGCTGGCGCCAGCTCAAGGGCCGCCCCGCGGTGGTGGCGGCGAAGCCCTACGCGCGCGACCCCGCCATCGCCCGTCCGCTCTGGGCGACGGCGGAGCGCCTCACCGGCGTGACCTACGGCCTCCCCGACTGACCCGGCGCGCGCCCCAGGCGACGCTCAGTCGCCGAGGTTGCGGCGGGAAGCCATCGCGCGATCGGCCTCGCGCTTGTCCTGCCGTTCGCGCAGCGCCTGCCTCTTGTCGTACTCGCGCTTGCCCTTCGCGACCGCGATCTCGACTTTCGCACGGCCGTCGCTGAAGTAGAGCTGCAGGGGCACCAGCGTGTAGCCGCCCTCTTTGGTCTTGTGCGAGATCTTGAGGATCTGCTCCTTGTGCAGCAGCAGCTTGCGCTTGCGGCGCGGCGGGTGGTTGTTCCAGGTGCCTTCGTTGTACTCCGGGATGTGCACGGCGTCGAGCCAGGCCTCTCCCCCGTCGATGAAGGCGTAGCCGTCGACGAGTGAGGCCCGGCCGGCCCGCAGCGACTTCACCTCGGTGCCGGTGAGCACGAGCCCGGCCTCATAGGTGTCCTCGATGGTGTAGTCGTGGCGCGCCTTGCGGTTGGTCGCGACGACCTTCTGTCCGCGTTCGCGTGGCACGGCGTCTCCTCGTCTCGTTCAGGTGGGGCGCCTCGAATCGAGGCAGCCCACCATTCTAGACCTTCAGGTAGCGCGTGATGGCGACCTTCGCCGACAAGGCGGCCAGGATCGCCCCGAGGACGATCAGGCACGGCGCCACGATGAACGCCGCATCGAGCCCGACGAACGAGGTGAAAGGCAGCGCCTTGGCCAGTTGATCCTGAACGAAGAACTTGACGATCGCCACCATCGCGGCGCCGGCGAGCACCGAGCCGATGAGCGACGCGATCACCCCCTCGAGGATGAAGGGAGTCTGGATGAAGCGGTTCGACGCCCCCACCAGACGCATGATGCCGAGCTCACGCCGCCGCGAGAACGCGGAGAGCCGGATCGTGGTGGCGATCAGCAGCACCGCGGCCACGAGCATGAGCGCGGCGATGCCGATCGCGGTGACGCTGGCGATGTTGAGGATGGCGAAGATCTGCTCGAGATAGCTGCGCTGGTCGGTGACACTGTCCACGCCCGCCAGCCCGGAGAGACTCTCGACCAGCACGTCCGACTGCTGCGGGTCTTTGAGGTTCACCCAGAAGGTCTCGTTCAGCAGGTCCGGCGTGACGTACGCGGTGACCGGGTTGTCGGCGAACTGCTGCTTGAAGTTCTCGTAGGCCTGCTCGTGGTCTTCGAAGTAGTACTGCTGGATGAACGGCTGCAGCGTCGGCGAGTCGAGTTGCGCCTGCACCGCCGCCTTCTGATCGGCGGTCGCCTCGCCACCGGCGCAGTTGTCACCGCCGGACGTCGCGGTGCAGAGATAGATCGCGACCTGGGCCTTGTCGTACCAGAACGTCTTCATCGAGTTGATCTGGAACTGCATGAGCCCTGCTGCGCCCACGAAGGTGAGCGAGATGAAGGTGACGAGCACGACGGACACGACCATCGAGACGTTGCGCCGGAGGCCGGTGCCGACCTCGCCGAGGATGAGTGCGAATCTCACGTCGTGGGCCCCACGTTCTGGTCGTTGGCCGGATCGGCGCCCGCACCCGGAGCACGCAGCCCGAGCTTCTCGGCCAGGGTGAGCGATTCGGTGGCGGGATCGTGCGGATCGGGTTGCGGCGGTTGCACGGGCATCGGTGGCACGGTGACGCGCTGTTCCGGGGCGGGCACGGGCTCAGGGACCGATGCGGACGGCGCGGACGCAGGAGGCACGGGTGCCGGCGGCGCGGATGCGGCCGGCACGGGCACGGGCGGTACGGCTGCGGCCGGGACCGCCGGGTTGACCGGCTGCACCGGCGGCGGGCTCACCGGGGTCGCCTGCGTCGACGTGGGCACCGGCGGCGTGGTGTACCGCGGCGGTGCGACGTGCGGCTGCGCCGGGCCGACCGGCCGCACGAGGCCGTCGCCGAGAGCGATCTCGGCCGTCAGCCCGGAGTCCTGCAGGGCGATCTCGGCGGTCATGCCGTAGCCGCCCTGGTCTTCGTCGCGCACGATCTGGCCGGTGACGAGCTCGATCACGCGGCGCTTCATGTGGTCGACGATCGCGTTGTCGTGGGTGGCCATGACCACCGTGGTGCCGCCGGCGTTGATGCGCTCGAGCACCGTCATGATCCCCGCGCTGGTGGAGGGGTCGAGGTTACCGGTGGGCTCGTCGGCGAGCAGGATGGCCGGTTTGTTGACCACGGCACGGGCGATCGCCACGCGCTGCTGCTCACCACCGGAGAGCTCGTGCGGCAGCCGGTTCGCCTTCTCGGCCAGGCCCACCATCTGCAGCACGTCGGGCACCGCCTCCTGGATGAAACCGCGCGACTTGCCGATCACCTGCAGGGTGAACGCCACGTTGTCGAACACGTTCTTCGACGGCAGCAGCCGGAAGTCCTGGAAGACCACGCCGAGGTTGCGCCGGAAGTACGGCACCTTCCGGTTCGAGATGGCGTTCAGGTCTTGCCCGAGCACGTGGATGTTGCCCGAGCTCGGCCGGTCCTCCTTGAGGATCAGGCGGAGGAAGCTCGACTTGCCCGACCCCGAGGCCCCGACGAGGAAGACGAACTCCCCGCGCAGGATTTCGAGGTCGATCGAGTTGAGGGCCGGCCGCTTGGTGCCCTTGTACGTCTTGGTTACGTGATCAAACCGAATCATGTCGTGACGAGACTAAGCAGCCCATCGCCGGAATCCGGGTCGCGACGCGCTGGACGCGCCGATTCATAGAAACCGGCTCGCGCATCCGCGTGGCGACTACTCGGGCTTGGTCTTGCGCCAGCGGATGCCCGCCGCGATGAACCCGTCGAGGTCGCCGTCGAACACGGCCGAGGGGTTGTTCACCTCGTACTCGGTGCGCAGGTCTTTCACCATCTGGTAGGGCGCGAGCACGTAGCTGCGCATCTGGTCGCCCCAGCTGGCCGTGATGGTGCCGGCCAGTTCTTTCTTCTGCGCCGCCTCCTGCTCCCGCTGGATGAGCAGCAGCCGCGACTGCAGCACCCGCATGGCGGCGGCGCGGTTCTGGATCTGCGACTTCTCGTTCTGCATCGACACCACGGTGCCGGTGGGGAGGTGGGTGATGCGCACGGCCGAGTCGGTGGTGTTGACCGACTGCCCGCCCGGCCCCGACGACCGGAACACGTCGACCCGGATGTCGGACTCGGGGATCTCGACGGCCGCGGCCTCCTCCATCAACGGGATGACCTCGACCGCGGCGAAGCTCGTCTGCCGCTTTCCTGCGGCGCCGAACGGGCTCATCCGCACCAGGCGGTGAGTACCGGCCTCCACCGAGAGGGTGCCGAAAGCGTACGGGGCGTCGACCTCGAAGGTGGCGGACTTGATGCCCGCCTCCTCGGCGTAGCTCGTGTCCATCACCGTGGTGGAATAGCCGTGCTTCTCGGCCCAGCGGAGGTACATGCGCATGAGCATCTCGGCGAAGTCGGCGGCATCGACTCCGCCGGCACCGGAGCGGATGGTGACGACGGCGGGCCGGGCATCCCACTCCCCGTTGAGCAGCGTCTGCACCTCGAGGTCGCCGAGCACCTTCTGCAGGGCCGCCAGCTCGGCCTTGGCCTCTTCGGCCGACTCCTCGTCGTTCTCGGAGTTCGCCAACTCGATCAGCACCTCGAGGTCGTCGAGGCGGCTCTCGATCGAGTCGATGCGGGCGAGCTCGCCCTGCCGATGGCTGAGCGCGCTCGTGACCTTCTGCGCCTTCTCGGTGTCGTCCCAGAGATCGGGGGCACCGGCCTCCTCGCTGAGGCGCGCGATCTCCGCCGTGAGGGCGTCGACGTCGACGACCGAGCGGATGTCGGCGAAGGTGCTGCGGAGCTGGGCGATCTGTTCGGAGAGGTCAATGTCTAACATCGTCCGCACAGTCTATCGAGTGGCCGCCGGGCAGCCGTGGGCGGCAAGGTGGTTAGCGGGCGTAAAATAGTTGCGATGAGTGTGGCGAGCGACGACTTCCGGTTCCGATCGATCGCGCTGCCCGCGCTCCTGCCATCCTTGTTGTTCGGGATCGGCGAGGGCGCGATCATCCCGATCATCCCGGCGGTCGCCAATTCGCTCGGCGCCGGACTCGCCGGTGCCGGCTTCATCGCGGCGATGATCGTGGTCGGCCAGCTGGCCGGCGACATCCCGAGCGGCTGGCTGGTGGCGAAGATCGGTGAGCGCACGGCGATGATCGCGGCCGCGCTGCTGTCCATCCTCTCGGTGACGGTGGCGATGCTCTCCGCCACGGCCGCCCTGTTCGGCGTCGCCATCTTCTTCCTCGGGCTCTCCGCGGCCGTGTTCGCTCTCGCCCGGCAAGCGTTCATGACGACCTTCGTGCCCGTGCGCATCCGCGCCCGCGCCCTCTCCACCCTCGGCGGATCGTTCCGCGCCGGCTGGTTCATCGGCCCGTTCCTCGGCGCCGCCGTGATCGCGCTGAGCGGCTCGGTGCAGGCGGCGTTCCTCTTGCACATCGCGTGCGCGGTCATCGTCACCGTCGTGCTCGTCGTGATGCCCGACCCCACCGCGAACGCCCCGAAGCCGGACGCCGGCGAGCGGCTGGTGCGCGCCGAGTCGGTGGGGCTGTTCACTACGATCTGGCAGAACCGCGGCGTGCTGCTGCGCATGGGCAGCGGGGCCGGCGTCGTCGGGGCGCTGCGGGCCAGCCGGATGGCCATCCTGCCGCTGTGGGCCGTGAGCATCGGGCTCTCCGAGTCGTCGACCGCGATCATCGTGGGCATCGGCGCCGCAGCCGACTTCGCGTTGTTCTACACCAGCGGCCAGATCATGGACCGGTTCGGCCGGTTGTGGAGCGTCGTGCCCTCGATGGTGGGCATGGGACTCGCTCTCATCACGCTCTCCTTCACCCACGACCTGCCGGGCGCCGTGCAGTGGTTCATCGTCGTGGCGATCGTGATGGGAGTGGCGAACGGGGTGGGCAGCGGGATCATCATGACGTTGAGCGCCGACCTCGCGCCGCAGCAGAACCCGGCGCCGTTCCTCGGCGCGTTCCGGTTCACCGCCGACGCCGGGGCGGCCGCGGCACCGCTCGTGGTCTCGGGCATCATCGCCGTGGCGTCGCTCTCCCTCGCGACCGCGTTCGTCGGCGTCGTCGGGCTCGTGGGAGCGGGCATCCTCATCCGCAACGTGCCCCGCTACCTCCCGCACATCCCCCGCGCGGCGCGCTGAGCCACCGGCTCGGAGAATGCCGAACAAGCACCCCCTACACTGGAACCAGTTCTGCGGGAGTGGTGGAATTGGCAGACACGCAGGATTTAGGTTCCTGTGCTTTCGAGCGTGAGGGTTCAAGTCCCTTCTCCCGTACTCTCGAATTTTGGTGCCGCCGGGCGGATGAACCGCTCCCGACGACTGGAGAAGCCCTGTGATCGCCGCCTCAGCCCCCGCCGCCCTCATCCCGTGGCTCGATCCGAACGTGCTGCTGGGCGGCGTGTTCGGCCCGATCGCCCTGCTCGTGGTGTGCGCCATCGTGTTCGCCGAGACCGGCCTCCTGGTTGGGTTCCTGCTGCCGGGTGACACCCTCCTCTTCTTCACCGGAGTGCTCGCGGCCAACGGCACGGTCAACGCGAACGGCGACCTCGTCTCGAAGTTCGGCGTCGACATCTGGTGGGTGTGCCTCGCCATCTCGCTCGCCGCGTTCCTCGGCGGCGAGGTGGGGTACCTGATCGGTCACAAGCTCGGCCCGCGGGTGTTCGAGCGGCGGGAATCCGGGGTGTTCAGCGTGCGCAACGTCGAGCGCACCAACGCGTTCTTCGAGCGCTTCGGCGCCCTCGCCGTCATCCTCGCCCGCTTCGTGCCGGTGGTGCGCACCTTCGCTCCGATCGCCGCGGGCGTCGGGCACATGAACTACCGCA
>BADC01000025.1 GCA_000333435.1 Corynebacterium-like bacterium B27
GAGACGGCGCTGACTTCGCGGACCATCCTGCCCTTCCCGGTGTTCGTCGGCGGTGCCCCAGTCTACTGAGCCGAGTTCCCCGGGTGATCGACTAGCGTCGGAGGATGCCGCACCCCGGAGAACCCCTGACCAGCCTCGGCTTCCTCACCATCGGCCTGTTCGACCCCGCCGATCCCGCCGCCGGTCACGAGAGCACCCTGCGCATCATCGAACTCGGTGAGCGCCTCGGCTTCGACAGCGCGTGGTTGCGCCACCGGCACCTGCAGTACGGCATCTCGTCCCCGGTCGCGATGCTGGCCGCCGCCTCGCAGCGCACCGACCGTATCCGCCTCGGCACCGCCGTCACCCCCATCGGCGCCGAGAACCCGTTCCGCCTCGCTGAAGACCTCGCCACCGTCGACCTGCTCGCGCACGGCCGCATCGAGCCGGGCTTCTCGGCCGGGCCGCCGATGAACATCGACCGCTACCGTGACGCCCTCTACCCGACCACCTTCGAGCTGGAGGACTTCGACTACGGCCGCCTGCTGCGCTTCCGCGACTACGTGCGAGGCGACGTCGTGTCGGACTTCGCGGGCACCCAGGGCATCGAGGTGTTCGCCGACACGGTGCAGCCGCACTCGGCGGGTCTCGCCGAGCGGCTCTGGTACGGCGGCGGCAGCACCCGGTCGGCGGAGTGGGCGGGTGCGAACGGCTTCCACTTCCTCACCTCGAGCGTCGTGCAGGGCGAGCTCGGCGACGACTTCGCCGAGAATCAGGTGCACCAGGTTCGTGCCTACCGCGAGGCACGGCGCGCCGCGCATCCGTCGGACGCACCGGGACGCGTCTCGCAGGGGCTCGTCGTCATCCCCACCGACTCGGCGAGCGCGTCGCAGAGGGCGAAGTACGCCGCCTACGCCGAGAGCCGGGCCGCCCGGGTGGGTGTGCCGCAGGGCCAAGCGGAT
>BADC01000024.1 GCA_000333435.1 Corynebacterium-like bacterium B27
TGCCGGCGATCGCTCGCAGCATCGCCACGTTCTCCCGCGCCGTCTTCCACGGCACGAGGGCCGGCCGCTGCAGCACGAGCCCGATCTGCTTCGTCGCCACCGCCTCGCGGGCAGGAGCGTCACCGATGCGCACCTCGCCGGTGGTGGGGGCGAGGATGCCGCCCAGAATCTTGAGCAGCGTGCTCTTGCCACAGCCCGACGGACCGAGCAGCGTCACGAAACTCCCCGCCGGAACGTCGATGTCGAGCTGGTCGAGCACCACCGTCCGGCCGAAGGCCATTCCGATTCCGCGCGCTGAAATACCTGAAACAGTCATTGTTCACCCCGAACAAATTCTTATATCGTGAGGATGCTTTATCGCTCACAGATAGATTGCCGGTTCAACGCGACCGGCACAAGCGTTTCGATGAGATTTAGCACCGCTGAAACATGGCCGAAACCTCCCCCCGGTCGGGGGGCGAGCACCTGACGCGCCGGTCTCTCGACCCCGGCGTCCTACTCGCTCAATGCGGTGACCGCCGTGCCCGACGGCTACGCCGCCACGGGAGCCAAGGTGAGCGCCGGCGTGGTGAATTCGAACGCGAGCTGCACCGCGAGCTGATCGGGCCGGTCGGCGCTGGGAGGGTCAGTGCTGCGCAGGATCGTCGGCGATCGCGGCGGCGAGACGCTCGCTGGCGCGGCCCAGGTGGCCGCGCAGGCGCTCCACGGCCTCCTCGGCGTCGCCGGCCGCGATCGACTCCAGGATCTGCTGGTGCTCGGCGGCGATCTGGCCCACTCCGAGCAGGCTCCGGCCCTGCACCTGGGCCATGCAGAGCCGCACCTCGTCGACGAGTGAGCGGTACATCCGCTCGAGTCGCGGGCTGCCGACGGCATGCACGAGCGCTGCATGGAACCGCATGTCGGGCTCGACCGACTCGAGCGCAGGGCCGGCACCGGATGCCCGCACGCCCTCGTTCGCGTCCACCGCCGTCTCGGGCACCCGACGCTCCGCCGCCAGCTCGCGGATGGCTTCGCCCTCCAAGCGCAACCGGGTGCGGTAGATGTCGCGCACGTCGGCCGGGCCGAGCTCCGGCACCCGGGCGGTCTTGTGGGTGCCGCGCTGCACCAACCCCTCGGCCACGAGCTTCTCGACGGC
>BADC01000023.1 GCA_000333435.1 Corynebacterium-like bacterium B27
AGCCACAGGATCGCCGCGAGGGCGATCATGAGCCCTCCGCCCAGCCATTCCGTGGTCATGCCCCTACGGTAGGGGCACCGCGCCCCCCAGCCCGCGCACCCCCCGCGCGTGTTGCCACCTCACCCCCACTCCCCCACCCAATCTCCAAAAATGGTCGCAATACCCCCCGTCACTCCGACCGCACCTGGAGACTCGATGCAACCCAAGTCGCACCAACAAGACCGCAGGCCGCAGGCCGCTCTCAACGACCCATGGTGAGCGCGCGGCCGAGGGGTGCGACCGCAGGCCGTGCCCCTCGACCGCACACGAACATGTCGCCTCGCGCCGCAATAGCGGCTGCGCGAGCAATAAGCGCCTCACCTACCGCATGCCGGCGCGGCGCGTGAACAGCGCTAATTAGTCGGCAACGCCTTCAGCGCCGCCACCCGCTCCGCTTCCGGCACCGTGCCGTCGCCGGGCGGGATGCGCCCCTCCCGCCACCGGCGCAGCACCCCCACGGGCAGCTCTTCCCGCACCAGCGCGAAGCAGAAGTGGTCGCGCCAGTCGCCGTTGATGTGGATGTACCGCCGCCGCAGCCCCTCGTACCGGAAGCCGAGCTTCTCGACCACCCGCAGGCTCGGCCCGTTCTCGGGGCGGATGCAGATCTCGATGCGGTGCAGCCCGACCGAGTAGAAGCAGTAGTCGGTGGCGAGCGCCACCCCCACGGGCGTGATGTTCTTGCCCGCGAAGCGCTCCGACACCCAGTACCCGATCGACGCCGACGCCACCGAGCCGTAGCTGATCGACGAGACGTTCAGCTGCCCCGCCAGCTCCCCCTCGTGCTCGAGGACGAACGGCAACCCGAGCCCGGCGCGCGCGTTCGCCTGCAACGAGCGGATGCTCGCACGGGTGTCGAACGACAGCGGACCGTTCGGGTTCGTGGCCTCCCATTTGCGCAGCCACGAACGGTTCTCGATCAGCTCGCGCTCGAGCGGCTTCGCGTCGCGGACACGGATCGGCCGCAGGCCGATGGGCCCCTCGGAGAGTGTGGGAACGAACATGTGCTCGAAGAATACCGCGCCCGCCCCCGTCGTCGGCTACAGTTCCGCGACGAAATCCTTCAGCCACGGCCGCAGCTCCGGCCCGAGGTCGTCGCGTTCGGTCGCGAGCTGCACGATCGCCTTGATGTAGTCGAGCTTGTCGCCGGTGTCGTAACGCCGACCGCGGAACACCACGCCGTACACACCGCCCGCGATCGAGACGTCGTCGGCCAGGGTGAGCAGCGCATCCGTCAGCTGGATCTCGCCGCCTTTGCCAGGCGGGGTGCTCTCGAGGATCTCGAAGACCTCGGGCTGCAGCACGTAGCGCCCGATGACGGCGAGGTTCGAGGGCGACGAGCCCTGCTCGGGCTTCTCGACGAGCCCGGTGACGCGCACCACGTCGTCTTCGTCGGTGGGCTCGACCGAGGCGACACCGTAGAGGTGCGTCATCGACGGATCGACCTCCATCAGGGCGATGACCGTGGCCGTGCGGGACTGCTGCACCTCGAGCATCCGCTGCAGCAACGGGTCGCGGGCGTCGATGATGTCGTCACCGAGGAGCACGGCGAAGGGCTCGTGGCCGACGTGCATCCGCGAGCGCAGCACCGCGTGGCCGAGCCCGAGCGGGTCGCCCTGACGCACGTAGTGCATCTCGGCGAGGGCCGTCGACTCGTTGACCACCCGAAGCATGTCGCCCTTGCCCTTCTGCTCGAGCGTCGACTCGAGCTCGGTGACCCGGTCGAAGTGGTTCTCGATGGCGGCCTTGTTGCGGCCGGTGACGACGAGCACGTCGTTCAGACCCGCATCCACCGCCTCCTCGACCACGTACTGGATGGCGGGCTTGTCGACGACCGGCAGCATCTCTTTCGGCATGGCCTTCGTCCCGGCAGGAAGCGCGTGCCGAGGCCGGCCGCCGGAATGACTGCTTTCGTCAGATGAATCCCCATGGTGCTCAAGCGTAACCAGAATTCGCCACGCGCAGATGTCGGCCGTGAAACACTCCCGTCATCTGCGGCAACTTAGAATTGCTGCCATGACCTCCGAGGCGGCCCATCTCAAGCGGGCCCTGCGCGCCGAATTGCGCGAGCGCCGGCGCACCCGCCCCGCCCATGTCGTCGACACCGCGAACCTCGGTTTCACCGAGAACCTCATCGCGCTGGCGAAGGAGACGGATGCGCACACCATCTCGGCGTACCTCTCCACCTCCTTCGAGCCCAACATGCGCCCCTTCCTCAACTGGGCGCTGGCCGACGGGCGGCGGGTGCTGCTGCCGATCGCGCGGCAGGACGGGTTGCTCGACTGGGCCGAGGGCGACGGCGAGACCGAGACGGAGGGCCTGTACGGGCTGCCCGAGCCCGTCGGCGGCATCCTCGGGCCCATCGCCATCAACGACGCCGACCTCATCCTCATCCCCGCCTCGGCCGTCGACCAGCACGGCACCCGCATGGGCTGGGGGCGCGGCTACTTCGACCGCACGCTCGGCTCGATGGAGAACTGCCCGCCGGTTTTTGCGGTCGTCTTCGACGATGAGATCCTTGACGAGGTGCCGCGCGAGCTGCACGACGCGCCGGTCGACGGCGCCGTCACCCCGACGCGCATCATCCGGTTCCACCCCTGAGCGCGCTGCGCTCGATCCCACGGAGACTCCATGCCCACTTACTCCTACCGCTGCACCGAGTGCGAGAACGCGTTCGACATCCAGCAGTCCTTCACCGACGCCACGCTCACCGACTGCCCCGTCTGCGGCGGCAAGCTGCGCAAGGTGTTCAGCCCGGTCGGCGTGACCTTCAACGGCTCGGGGTTCTACCGCACGGATTCGCGGGCGAAGTCGAGCTCGTCGGATGCCGGGTCGAGCGGGTCGTCGTCGAAGTCGAGTGACTCGGGGTCGTCGTCCTCGTCGAGCGGCAGCAGCACGAGCGCGCCCGCGGCGCCGGCCGCCAGTGCGCCCGCGAAGAGCACCCCCGCCTAGGCTGGAAGCATGTTCAAGGGGTTCAGAGAGTTCATCCTCCGCGGCAACGTCATCGACCTCGCGGTCGCGGTGGTCATCGGTGCGGCGTTCACCGCGGTCGTCAACTCGATCGTCGGCAACATCTTCAATCCGCTGATCGCGGCGATCTTCGACGCCAGCGATCTCGAGAACGTCGCGGTGGTGACGCTCAACGGCTCCGACATCAAGTTCGGCGCGGTGCTCGGGGCGATCATCCAGTTCCTGATCGTGGCCGTGGTCGTCTACTTCGTGTTCGTGCTGCCGATCAACCACCTGAAGAAGGCCGCCTTCGCCATCAAGAAGACGCCGGCCGAGTCGATCGAGGACACGAAGGAGGAGCTGCCGCCCACCGAGACGGAGCTGCTCATCGAGATCCGCGACCTGCTCGCCCGCCAGAACGCCGCCGCCGCCCTCGAGGGCGCGCCCGCCGAGCCGCACACCCCCAAGCACTAGCCCCGAGACACGCGGCGCAGCCGCCGCAGATCTCTCAGGCGCGTCTCAGCTCCAGTGGGGCGGCACGTCCTGCTTGAGGCGGGCGTCGTTCGGACCCTCGGATGTGCGCGGGCGGTCCCCCCAGGACTCGTCGGCGTCTTCTGCCGCGCGCACCGGCGCATCCGCTCGGCCGGCCTGGGGCGTGGGGTCGCTCCCCGGCGCCGGGTCGGTGGAGACTCGACGGGTCCCGGTCTTGCGTAGGGTCACCCGACGAGCCTACGCCGGTCAGATGTGCACGTGGATGGGCGAGGTCTCCACGAGCGACAGCTCGCGCACGCCGATCACGTTCGCGATGCGCGCCGCCACCGCCTCCGGGTTCGCGAACAGTTCGAACGAGTGCACCCGCAGGTAGTGCCAGCCGAGCCGGCGCAGCATGTCGGGGCGCAGCCGGAGCGACTCACGGAGCGAGGTCGAGTGCACGACCGCATCCGTCTCGATCGCGATGGCCCGGCCGTCGTGCGACGCCACGAGGGTCAGCTTGCCGCGGTGCTCGAACGCGACATCCAGCCCGCGTGCACCGAGCCGGCGGGCGAGGTCGATGAGCAGCGCGTCGCCGGGGCTCGAGAAGGTGTCGGGCGTGGGCCCGTTCTCGGCTTCCTGCAGGATCTGCCGCAGCGCGACGACCCCGTAGTTCATGCGCTCCTCGTCGATGTCGGCGGGGCTGAAGCACGAGACGATGTCCATGGATCGGCGGGCTCTCGTCATACCAACCGCGAGCAGACGCTCACCGCCGGGACGAGCGAGCCCGCCGAAGTTGGTGAGCACGCGGCCGTGCGCGGTCTTGCCGTAGCCGACCGAGAAGATGACCCGGTCGCGGCTCTGGGCCACCGACTGCTCGAGGGTGGCGACCATGAAGGGCTCGGCGCGCTCCTTGAGGATGAAGTCGGCCAGGTCGCTGCGCTTGGCGAACGCCGCGAGCACGGCCTGCTGCACCCGCACGGCGTGCTTGGGCGAGGCCGTGATGACCATCAGCGACTCGCGCGGGTAGTTGATGGCGTGGTCGAGCACGAGCGAGACGACGCGATCGACCTCGGCATCGACGGATTCGACGGCTCCGGTCTCGGAGTCGGGCATGCCGCCGCGCCCCTCGACGTAGTGCAGGGCGAGCGAACCGTGCCCGAGAAAGGTGCCGGCCCAGGGCAGCGAGTCGATCTTGCCCCCGTAGAACCGGTGGTTGACGAGCTCGGCGAGGTCTTCGCCGCCCGCGCGGTAGCTGCGGGTGAGCGAGAGCGTCGGGACGATGTCGGCCAGCCGGGCCAGCGCCGACTCCGCGTGCAGCTCGTCGACCGTCGTCGCGTCGAGGGTCGGG
>BADC01000022.1 GCA_000333435.1 Corynebacterium-like bacterium B27
GCGGCGGCGGCCCGGCGTCGGGCCGGTCGCGGCGAAGGCGCACCTGGCTCCATTCCTGCCGGGGCATATGTTCGCGCAGGACGCCGAGCACCTCCAGGTCGATGAGCTTGGGCCCGGCGGGCAGCCGGTGCACGATGCTGGTGCCGGGGCGGTAGAGGGCGATCATCCGAGGTCCTGGCGATAGCGCGCGATCACGCCGGCGGGCGCGTCGACCTCGAGCAGGCGGCCGCCCTCGAAGCGCACGGCGACGTCGCAGCGGGCCGCGAGCTCGAGGTCGTGGGTGACGAGCACCACCTGCTGGGGGAGTTCGTCGAGCAGCAGCCCGCTGATCAGGCGGCTGTTGCGGCCGTCGAGCAGGGCCGTGGGCTCGTCGGCCACGATGACCGAGGGCTCGGCGATGAGCACCGCGCAGAGGGCGAGCAACTGCTTCTGGCCGCCGGAGAGGCTGTGCGCGGGGGCGTCGGCACGCTCGGCCAGGCCGTACCGCTCGAGGGTGGCGTCGACGCGTTCGGCGATCTCGGCCTTGCCGAGGCCGCGGCGGCGCAGCGAGAACGCGACGTCTTCGGCCACGGTGGGCATGATGATCTGGGCGTCGGGGTTGCTGAACACCGAACCGACGAGCCGCCGCACGTGCTTGCGGCCGGCCACCAGATCGTGGCCGTGGATGCTCACCCGCCCTCGCGTGGGGGCGACGAGCCCCCCGAGGAGGCGGGCGAAGGTCGACTTGCCCGATCCGTTCTCGCCGATCACGGCGATGCGCCGTTCTGCGAGGCTGAGGGTGACGTCGGAGAGGATGCGCGTGCCCGCGAGCTCGACACCCACGCCGTCGAACGCGAGCGTGCGGTCGGCCGGGATCTCGCCACCGAGGTCGTGAGCGGCTGCCGGGGTGGGCTCCGTCACGGGCGGGGGAGCGGGTTGTCGTCGGGGACGGTCGCCGCTGCCGGTTCGGCCGACGCCCTCGCCGGTGCCCGCAGGGCGTCGCCGAAGGCGCGGGGGTAGGCACGCCACAGCGCCATGGTGACGAGGGTGGCGACGACGGCCTTCAGCGCGTCGCCCGGCAGGAAGACCGTGCTCGACAGGGCGGTCGCGCCGAGCGGGAGGTGGGTCACGAGGGCTTGCACCGGCACACCGACGGCGTAGACGGCGAGGATGCCGCCGACGACGCAGCCGAGAGCGGTGCGCCACCAGGTCAGTCGGCGGCCGGCATGCACGATGGCTCCGGTGACGAAGGCGCCGAGAATCCAGCCGAAGAGGTAGCCGGCGGTCGGCCCCACGAACACCCCGGCTCCGCCGTGCCCGCCCGAGAGCAGCGGCAGCCCGACGAGCACGAGGAGGAGGAACACGACGACCGCGGCCGCTCCCCGCCAGGCGCCGAGCACGGCGCCGGCGAGCATGATGCCGAGCGTCTGCGCCGTGATGGGCACCGCGTTGCCGAAGATGGGGATGGCGCCGGGGATGCCCAGCACGGCGATGATGGCGGCGAAGACGGCGATGCGTGCGAGGTCACGGACGTCGAATTTCACAAGGGCTCCTTGGGTCTCGGTGGCTCGGCGCTCACCTGAACAGCGTTCACCTGAACAGCGTTCAGGTTATAGGATGGCACGGTGACGGCGAAATCAGGGAGACCCGAATCCCGGGCTCCGCGCCGATCGGGTCGCGATGTGATCAAGGCGGCGCTCGGCATCCTCGACCGTCAGGGGCTTTCCGAGCTCACGATGCGCAACCTCGCCGAGAGTCTCGGGCTGCAGCCGAGCGCGTTGTACTGGCATTTCCCGAACAAGCAGACGCTGCTCGCAGCCGTCGCCGACGACATCGTCGCCCGTACGCGCACCGCTCCCGCGACCACGCTGGACTGGCGCGAGCAGGTGCGGTTCGACGCCGCAGCCCTGCGGGACGCCCTGCTCGCCTTCAAGGACGGCGCAGAGGTCGTCTCGAGCGCCCTGGCCCTGGGGCTCGGCGCCGCCGAAGCCGACCGCCGGCTCGCGGCGGGGATCGGGCGAGGCGGATTCGACCCGGCCGTCGCCGAGACCTCCGCCGAGGCCCTGCTGCACTTCGTCATCGGCCAGACCTGGCACGAGCAGCAGCGCCTGCAGGCCGACTCGCTGGGCGTGGTCGCCGCCGGGCACACGGCGTCCGCACCCGCCGACGGGCCCGGCTCGCCATCCGGCGACGGGGCTGTTCCGCGGGCCATGCTCACCTTCGATGTCGGCGTCGACCTCTTCCTGGCCGGACTCGAGGCCCGCGCTCCGGTGCGCGCCGAGGCGTGACGCCCCGGCACGGGATGGGTCTGACGGCGTCACCTGCGCATGCGGTCGGCGGCGGGAGCGCGGCGACGTACCCTGGAACGGTGAGTCGTGCATCCGGAGTTCTTCGCCGGGTGGGGTGGGGGCGGGGGCCCGGGCTGCCGCGCGATGTCGTCGTGCTCGGCGTGGTCGCGTTCTTCGTGATGCTCGGCTTCGGCGTCGTGGTGCCCGTGCTGCCCGTCTACGTGCGGAGTTTCGGCGTGGGGTACTTCGAGGTGGGTGCCGTGGTGTCGGCGTTCGCCGTGATGCGGCTCGTGGCCAATCCCTTCGTGGGAAAGCTGATCGACCTCGGCGGCGAGCGGATCATCCTCGCCACGGGCATCGGCATCGTGGCGCTTTCAGCGCCCTGGTCGGGCTCGCGGACACGTACTGGCAAGTGCTCGTGCTGCGGGGGGCCGGCGGCATCGGGTCGGCCATGTTCTCGGTCTCCGCCATGACGCTGCTGCTCGCAGCGGTCGATCCGGCGCTCCGCGGGCGAGCGGTGGGCTTCTACCAGGGGGGCTTCTTGATCGGCGGCATGGCGGGCCCGGCTGTCGGGGGACTGCTCTCCGGGATCTCCTTGCACGCCCCCTTCTTCTTCTACGCCGGCACCCTCACGGTGGCGGGAACGATCGGGCTCGTGCTGCTGCGCCGCCACCACCGCGACCCGACGGCCGCCGCCGAACCGGCGAGGCCGTTCCGGGAGGTGCTTCGCGACCGGGGCTACCAGTCGGCGCTGCTCGCGAACCTCGCCCAGGGCTGGTCGGGGATGGGGGTGCGGAGCGCGCTCATCCCCGTGCTGGTCGTCGAGGTGCTGCACGGGCAGCCCGCCTGGACGGGCATCGCCTTCGCCATCGCCGCCGTCGCCCAGACGCTGGCGCTGCTGCCCGCGGGGCGATTCGTCGACACGGTCGGGCGCCGGCCCGCCATCGTCGGGTCGTTCGCCGTCGGCGCGGCCGTCATGCTCGCCATCCCGTTCGTCACCGAACTGTGGCTCCTCATCGTTCTGCTCTGCATCTACGGCGTCGCGGCCGCTTTCATGGGCACGGCTCCCGCCGCCGCGGTCGGCGACGCGGCCGGGGCCCGGGGCGGCCAGCCGGTGGCGGTGTTCCAGGCGCTCGCCGACGTGGGTGCTATCGTCGGGCCGCTGGCCGCCGGGCTGCTCGTCGACGCCCTCGGTTTCCCCGCCGCGTTCGGCTCGGCGGTCGTCCTGATGGCTGCCGCTTCGCTCTTCGCGCTCCGGATGCCCCGGCTGCGCATCGCGGCCTGAGCGGAGGTTCCTCGGTCAGGCTCATTGTGTAGTTTCGATGAACTGCTGGTTAGTATGTTCATCATTACTGAACTTGAGCAGAGAGCAGGTGTCAGCGCTGATGACCTCCACCAAGATCGCTTTCGTCGGGACCGGAGCAAACGGGGCGGGTATCGCGGCCGATCTCGCCCGCGCCGGACTCGATGTCACCTTCATCGAGCAGTGGCCCGCCCACGTCGAGGCGATGCGGGAGAACGGCATCACCGTCGTCATGCCCGACCGCACCGAGAACACGCCGGTGACCGCCTACCACCTGTGCGAGGTCGCGACGCTCCGCGCGCAGTTCGACATCGTCTTCATCGTGGTCAAGGCCTACGACACGCGCTGGGCGTGCGAGCTGATCAAGCCGCTGGTGAAGGCCGACGGGCTCGTCGTGGGCCTCCAGAACGGCATGTCGCTCGACGACATCGCCGACATCATGGGCGCGGAGCGCACGGTCGGCGCGGTCATCGAGGTCGCGTCGAACATGTGGGAGCCCGGTGTCACGAACCGGGAGACCCCTCCGGAGGAGGCGTGGTTCGCCATCGGCGGCATCCACCCCGCCGTGATCGGGCGCGAGGAGGAGGTGGCGGCCGTGCTGCGGCACGCCGGCACCGTGGAGATCTCCGACGACATCCGCTCGTCGAAGTGGATGAAGCTGATCGTGAACGCCGCTGAACTCGTGCCCTCCGCGATACTCGACCTGCAGCTCGCGAAGGCGGTGGAGGTGCCCGGCATGTACGAGTTCATGCTCGGGTGCGGGCAGGAGGCCGCGCGCACCGCAGTGGCCACCGGCATTG
>BADC01000021.1 GCA_000333435.1 Corynebacterium-like bacterium B27
GATTCACGTCTCCTGCGGCCAGAAATCCGCGTCGCTGGTCAGTACCAGAGAAGTGAATCTCCGATGACAGTACTGGTCTGTGCCCAGAGGTGGCCCTGGCCATCGATCACCATCGACTCGCTCGGAGTATCCAGCCGCGAAGAATGAAGCGTGCCGTCGGCCTCGACGCGTGTGAACCCCAGGTCGGACGACGTGAAGTAGACCTCGCCTTCGTCGTCACCGGCGAGGTCGCCGCCGACCAGACC
>BADC01000020.1 GCA_000333435.1 Corynebacterium-like bacterium B27
CGGCCTCCGCACGGTGGTGCCGCTGGATCAGGCGGAGGGCGCATCCGCCCTGCTGATGGCGGGGCCGGAGGGCCAGGATGCTCCCGCGAGCCACGCCCCGCTGCGCGCCGCGCTCTCCGCGCCGGTCGAGCGCACCGACGCACTCGAGCGATTCGCGTTCTACGAACGGGTACGCTCCTCACGGCTCGTCGTGCGCACGGGCGAGCGCGGCCTGTTCGCCAATGTCGTGCTGCGCAAGGGCGTCGTGATCGCGTCGGCCGTCGGCCCCGCCGCCGACTGACCGCCAGGACCGGCCGCTCAGATGCGCTGCGCTCGGCGAGTGAGCGCGGGCGTCGCCGCGAGCAGCGCGCCGGCCAGCGCGAGCGCGCTGAGGTAGAGCCACGGCAGGACGGTGAGCCCGAGGGCGTCGAGGAAGAAGCCACCCACCAATGCGCCGAGACCGATGCCGGCATTGAACGCGGTGGAGTAGAACGCGCTCGAGGTGTCGCGGATGGCGGGCGACGCCGCGTGCATGAGCCGGGTGGGCAGCAGGGTCGGGATGAGCCCGAACGCGACGCCCCAGACGACGAAAGCGCCGATCGCGATGACCGGGTTGGCCGCGAACACGGCCAGGAGCAGCACCGACACGCCCGTGGCCGCGATGGCGACCACCAGGCCGGCGGAGGGCCGGCGCCCGAACACGGCTCCGGCGGCGAAGACGCCCACGGCCCCGGCGATGCCGTAGACGAGCAGCAGCAGGCCCACCTGCCCTTCGGGCACCCCCATCTCACCGATCATGAACGGCGCGATGTAGGTGTAGAACGAGTAGTTGCCGATCATGATCACGGCGACCAGGATGCAGATGAGCGCCACCACGGGCACGGTCTGGTCGAGCGGGCCGCGTCGTCGGGCCGCGCGGAGCGCCCTCGTGTCGGTCGAGGGCTCGAGGTGCTTGCGGTGATCGACCCGCGGCAGCAGCAACCCGATGAACAGCACGCCGAGGAGGGCCAGCACGCCGATGCCGAAGAACGGCACCCGCCAGCCGAACGCGTGCCCCACGGTGGTGGCCAGCGGCACACCGAGCACGAAGGCGAGGGTGCCCCCGCCCGTGGTGATGGCGACCGCTCGACCGATCTGCTCCTTGGGCACGAGGTGAGCCGAGTACGCGCCCACCACACCCCAGAACACGCCGTGCGCCATGCCGCCGAGCACGCGGGCGACCACCAGCACCTCGAAGCTCGGCGCGAAGCCGCCGAGGAGGCTGGAGCCGGCGATGACGACGAGCACCGCCATGAGCAGCAGGTGGCGCGGCACCCGGCGGAACAGGAAGGTCAGCGGCACGCTGCTGAGCACCACTGCGAAGGCGAAGACGCTGATGAGGAGCCCGGTCTGCGACTCGGAGACGCCGAGCGACGAACTCATCTCGGGCAGCAGTCCGGTGGGGATCATCTCGGCGGTCACCGTGAGGAACACGGCGACGGCCAGTACGATGAGCCCTCCCCAAGGAAAGGGTTTCACGACGGGGGCCGAGCCCGTTTGCGGCATTGTTGTGGTCACTGAGTGCACACCTTTTCGAAGACAACTCGAAAGCGGCGGACAGAGGGGGCCGGTGCGCCTTCTGGCGCTGTGCCCACCTGACGACCTGACGCACCGTGACGGGAGGAAAGCCCGTGAACCGGTGACGCCTTCGTACATGCCCGAGGACGAACGACATCCGTTCGGCCACTCACTAGTCTAGCTCAGGGGAAACCTCTGGCAAGAGGCCCCGACGAGAGGGAGATTCGCATGGCGTTGCCGCACAATCACTGGGTACTCACCTTCGTCTGCGGCGACCTGCCCGGCATCGTGCATGCGGTGAGCGGTGCGGTGGTGGCCTCGGGCGGCAACATCACCGAGAGCCAGCAGTTCTCCTCGGCCGACACCGGGCGCTTCTTCATGCGCCTGCAGGTCGAATCGGATGCCTCGCGCGGCGAGTTCGAGGCCGCGCTGGCCCCGGTGGTGGCCCAGTACGGCATGACCTGGCGGCTCGACGTGGTGGGGCGGCCCCTGCGCACCCTCGT
The DNA here is from genome assembly GCA_000333435.1 of Corynebacterium-like bacterium B27. Lineage (GTDB taxonomy): Bacteria > Actinomycetota > Actinomycetes > Actinomycetales > Microbacteriaceae > Herbiconiux. The sequence continues at coordinate 2,040 of BADC01000020.1, forward strand.
GCTGGTCTCGACGGCGGCGCACTGCCTCAACGATCTGCTGTTCCGGCAGCGGGCGGGGCAGCTGCCGGTGCAGATCCCGTTGGTGCTCTCGAACCACGGCTCGCTCCGCGACCTCGCGGGCTTCTACGACGTGCCGTTCGAGTCGCTGCCGGTGACGGATGCGACCTCGAAGGCGGCCTTCGAGCAGCGCGTGATCGAGGCGGTCGAGGAGCACGACATCGAACTCGTGGTGCTGGCACGCTACATGCAGATCATCTCGCCCGAGCTCTGCGAGCGACTCGAGGGGCGGCTGATCAACATCCACCACTCGTTCCTGCCGGGCTTCAAGGGCGCGAACCCGTACAAGCAGGCGCACGCGCGCGGCGTCAAGCTGATCGGGGCGACGGCGCACTTCGTGACGAGCGATCTCGACGAGGGGCCGATCATCGAGCAGAACGTGGTGCGCGTCGACCACACCCGCACGCCGGCCGAACTCGTGGCCATCGGTCAGGACGAGGAGAGCCGCACCCTGACCCAGGCGGTGAAGTGGTTCGCGGAGGACCGCGTGCTGCTCGACGGCGCCCGCACCATCATCTTCCGGTGAGCATCGGCTTTCGGTGCGCCGCCGCTCCCGCGGCGCATCTCGTCAGCGGTAGACGGGCGTGATCCGCGCGATCTCGGCCAGCACCTCGGGCGTGGGGCGCTTGATGGCCATGCGGGTCGTTCCCCCGCGCACGCCGAGCTCACGGTAGGCGGCCTTCATGCGGCCCATGTCGCCGGCGATGGCGGACACGACGGTGTCGACGTCGGCCTGCGCGGCTTCGATCCGGCCGGGGTCGCCGGTTTCGGCTGCGGCGGCGAGCGCGCGGAACGGTTTCGGGAACACCGACGAGACCCCGGAGATCACGCCTTGCGCGCCCGCCGCTGCGGCGCCGACGAGTTCGGCATCGGCTCCGGTGTAGATGAGGAAGTCGGCCGGCACGACCTCGCGGTAGCGGGCGATGAGGTCGAGCGGCTCCTCGCTCACCTTCACGCCGACCACGGAGGGCAGCTTCGCCAGCTCGGCCATCAGCTCGACGCTCACGAAGTTGCCCGAGCGCTTGCGGTAGACGTAGACGAACACCGACAGCCCCGTCGCCGCCGCGTCGACGGCGGTGTAGAAGTCGAGCAACGTGGCGTCGTCGGAGGGCAGGTAGTAGGGCGTGAGCACCGCGATCTCGGTGGCGCCGAGCTCGCGCGCCTGGTCGACGAGCCGCAGCACCTCGTAGAGGCTCGGCGCTCCCACGTGCACGATGACGCGCATGGTGCCGCCGAGCTCTTCGAGGCTGAGCGCGGTGAGCTGTCCGCGCTCCTCGAAGCTGAGCGCCGGGAACTCCCCCGTCGTGCCGAGCACGAAGGCGCCCTCGTTGCCGGAGGCCGCGACGTACCGCAGGATCTCGCGCGATCCCTCGAGGTCGAGGGTTCCGTCGTCGTGGAAGGCGACGGGAACGGCGGTGATGATGTCTCGGCGGGTCATGGAATCACTTTCTGCTGGGGCGGGCGACCGCGTTCGCGGCGCTGTACGAGGTGTTGCTGGTGGGGGTGATGACGAGTTCGTTGACGCAGATCCGGGCCGGCAGGCCGACGAGGTGACGCACGGCCGCGCCGATGTCGTCCGGCGTGAGCATGAGCGCTTGCTCGGCTTCGGTGGGCACGACGGGCCGGGTCTTCAGGATGTCGGTGCGCACTTCCCCCGGGCAGAGATGGGTGGCGCGGATGCCGTGGTCGCGCTCCTGCACGTTGAGCGTCTCGGCGAGCACACCGAGTGCGGTCTTGCTCGCCGAGTAGGCGGCACCGGCCGTCGGGCCGAACCGCCAGGCGGCCCAGGAGGAGACCAGCACGACCAGCCCGCCCGCGGCGGCGCGCATGCCGGGCAGCACGGTGTGCACCGCCCGCACGGCGCCGGTGAGGTTGACGTCGACCACCCGGGCGAAGTCGTCGGGCGTTCCGTCGGCCCAGAACCGGTTGGGCACGTTCGTGCCGGCCGAGTACACGAGCACGTCCACCGGCCCGTGCTCGGCAGCGATGCGCTCGTGCGCGGCGGCCAGGCCGAGGTTGCCGTCATCCGCGGTGCCGGACACGTCGGCGACGAGCGGTACGATGCGGCCGGTGGCGCCCGCCGCCGACTCGGCGGCCTGCCTCAGCTCCGCCTCACGGCGACCGGAGACCACCACGGTGCGCCCGTCGTCGGCGAGCGCCCGGGCGATACCGGCCCCGATTCCGGTACCGCCGCCGACGACCCAGGCGACACCGGCGTGCTCGCTCGGCGCAGCCACGCTCAGCCCTTCGTCGCGCCGGCGGTGAGACCGGCCACGACGTACCGCTGGGCGAACAGCGCCACGAGCATCACCGGGATGGTGATGATGACCGACGCGGCCATCAGGCCGCCCCAGTCGACCGACGCGTAGCTCGTGAAGTTCGAGATGGCGACGGGCAGGGTACGGGTGTTCTGGTTCGAGAGCACGAGCGCGAACAAGAAGTTGTTCCAGCTGAAGATGAACGACAGGATGGCGCTCGTCGCAACCCCGGGCAGCGCCAGCGGCAGCACCACCCGCACGAACGCGCCGATCTTGCTCGAGCCGTCGATCTGCGCGGCCTCCTCGAGCTCCTCGGGCAGGCTCTCGAAGAAGCCGGCCATGATGGCCACCACCAACGGCATCGTCACGAAGATGTGAGTGAGGATGAGCGCCGTGTAGGTGCCGACCAGCTGCACCTGGCTGAACAGGAAGTACCACGGGATGAGCAGGCTCACGCCGGGGATGACGCGCGCCAGCAGCACGAACGCGGTGGCGTTGCGGATGCGGTACCGCGCGATGCCGTAGGCGGCCGGCACACCGAGCACGAGGGCGACGACTGTCGCACCGACGCCCACGATGACGCTGTTGAGGATGAACGGGGCGAAGTTCTGCGCCCCGAACACGGTGCCGAAGTTGGCGAGCGTGGGCGTGAAGTCGAAGGTGCGCGACGGCGTGACGATGTCAAGGTTCGTCTTGAAGGCCGCCATGAGCATCCAGCCCAGCGGAACCACGAACACGAGCACGACGAGCACGATGCCGATCGCCCGGAAGGTCGGGCCGAGCACACGCTTCTTGCGGCGGCGGGGTGCCGCGCGGCGGACGGGCGCCGGCGCTCCGGGGCCGGCTGCGGGGGCGGGCCGGGGGGCGGCTTCGGTGGTGGCGATCATGTGCGGTTTCCCTTCGCACGCAGGATGGTGAGGGCGGTGAGGATGACCACGATGAACATCAGGAAGAGCATCAGCAGTGCCGCGGCGCTGCCGTACTGCGAGTTCCCGAAGCTCTCGTTGTAGGCGAGCATGTTGAGCGTCTCGGCCTCGTTGTTCGAACCGCCCGTGCGGCCCTTCGTGGCGTAGATGATGTCGAAGGTCTTCATGGCGTCGATCGAGCGCAGGATGGCCGCGGCCGCGAGCGTGGGCATGAGCAGCGGCAGGGTGATGTGCCGGAAGCGCTGCCAGGCGTTCGCGCCGTCGACGCGGGCCGCCTCGTCGGGCTCCTCCGGCAGGGTCGAGAGCCCGGCGAGGAGGATGAGCACGATCATCGGTGTCCACTGCCACACGTCGATGAAGATGATGGTGTTGAGCGCGGTGTCGGTGCCCGAGAGCCAGAGCTGCGGCGCCAGGCCGAGCGACTTCATGAGCACGTTGGCGAAGCCGATGGACGGCTCGAAGATGAGCAGCCACATCATGCCGACCGCGACCGGCGTCGCCACGAG
>BADC01000019.1 GCA_000333435.1 Corynebacterium-like bacterium B27
TGTGCTGGCCGCCGTTGATCGACAGCGTCGAGCCGGTGACGAAGCCGCCATCCTCCGCCACCAGGAAGGCCACGCCGCGCGCGATCTCGGAGGCATGGCCCAGGCGGCCGACGGGGATCTTGGCGACGATACCTCACCATCCGTGTGGTGTCGGTGATCGTGGTGCCGCGCAACCGCCGGCCCTCGACGGGCATCGCGTGGCTCATGGCCATCTTCGTGCTGCCGTACGTGGGCTTTCTGCTCTTCCTGCTGATCGGCTCGTACAAGCTGCCGAAGTCGCGCCGTGACAAGCAGTACGCCATCAACGAGTTCATCATCGAGACCACGGAGGGTATCGAGCAGGTCAGTGACGACGACCCGTGGCCGCCGTGGTTCAAGAACGTGGTCGAACTGAACCGCACGCTCGGTGCGATGCCACTCGTCGGCGGCAACGACGCCACCCTCCTCGGCGACTACGACGAGTCGATCCGGCGCATGACCGCCGACATCGAGCAGGCCCAGCGGTACGTGCACGCCGAGTTCTACATCCTGTCCTACGACCGCACCACGAAGCCGTTCTTCGAGGCGCTCGCCGGGGCGGTGAAGCGCGGGGTGACGGTTCGGGTGCTGCTCGACCACATCGCATCCGTGCGCGCCCCCGGGCACCGCAAGACCGTGAAGATGCTCAATCAGATGGGCGTCAAATGGCACTTCATGCTGCCGGTGCAGCCCCTCAAGGGCAAGTGGCAGCGGCCCGACCTGCGCAATCACCGCAAGATCCTCGTGGTCGACGGCGACGTGGCGTACATGGGCTCGCAGAACGTGGTCGACCGCAGCTACAACAAGAAGGGCAACCTCAAGCGCGGCCTGAAGTGGCAGGACCTGATGACCCGGCTCGAGGGGCCGATCGTCGCGGGCATCAACGCCATCTTCATCACCGACTGGTACAGCGAGTCGAACGAGCTGCTGCTGCGCGAGACCCGGCCGATCACCGAGGACATGATCGACGAGCAGGTGGATGCGCTCGACATGCAGGTGGTGCCCTCCGGGCCCGGGTTCGAGGGTGAGAACAACCTGCGCCTGTTCCTAGCGCTGCTCTACA
>BADC01000018.1 GCA_000333435.1 Corynebacterium-like bacterium B27
AGATCGAACGCGGCTGGCGGCACCACCTCTTCGACACCGACGCCCGGCCCTATCTCGACATGGTGAACAACGTCGCCGCGGTCGGCCACGCGCATCCGCGGATCGCCGACGCCGTCGCCCGTCAGCTCACCCTGCTCAACACGAACTCGCGGTTCAACTACGCCGCGATCGTCGAGCTCACCGAGCGGCTCGCGGCCCTGCTGCCCGATCCGCTCGACACCGTGTTCCTCGTCAACAGCGGCACCGAGGCGGTCGATCTCGCGCTCCGGATCGGGTGGGCCTGGTCGGGCCGGCGCGACGTGGTGGCAGTGCGGGAGGCCTACCATGGCTGGTCGGATGCGGCCGACGCCGTCTCGACCTCCGTCGCCGACAACCCCGGCGCCCTGTCGACGCGCCCGGCCTGGGTGCACACCCTCGACGCCCCGAACGCGTACCGCGGGCGACACCGCGGCGTCGACGCAGCGCGCTACGCCGTCGACGCAGTCGCGACCATCGAGGAGCTCGTGGCAGCAGGCCGCGCCCCGGCGAGCTTCATCGCCGAAGCGTTCTACGGCAACGCGGGCGGGATGCCGCTGCCCGATGGCTACCTCGAGTCGGTCTACGCCGCCGTGCGCGCCGCGGGCGGCCTCTGTATCGCCGACGAGGTGCAGGTCGGCTACGGCCGTCTCGGCGAGTACTTCTGGGGTTTCGAGCAGCAGGGGGTGCGCCCCGACATCGTCACCGTGGCCAAGGCGATGGGGAACGGGCATCCGCTCGGCGCCGTCATCACCACCCGCGCGATCGCCGAACGCTACCGGTCACAGGGGTACTTCTTCTCGTCGGCCGGCGGCAGCCCGGTGAGTTCGGTGGTCGGCACGACCGTGCTCGACATCCTGCGCGACGAGGGCCTGCAGGAGAACGCCCGCGTCGTCGGCGCCCATCTGAAGCGCCGGCTGGAGGCATTGGCCGAGCAGCACGAGCTGATCGGCGCCGTGCACGGCCTCGGCCTCTACCTCGGCGTCGAACTCGTACGCGACCGAGCCACCCGGGAGCCGGCCCCCGAGGAGACCTTGCTGATCTGCGAGCGGATGCGCGAACTCGGCGTCATCGTGCAGCCCACCTCCGACCGCCAGTGCGTGCTGAAGATCAAGCCGCCCCTCACCCTGACGCGCGAGGGTGCCGACTTTTTCGTCGACACCCTCCACGCCGTGCTCACCGACGGTTGGTAGCCCCCCGCCCCCGCCACCCTCAGGAGTTGGGGATGAGGGTGTACTTCGTCGAGAGGTACTCGTGGATGCCCTCCGAGCCGCCCTCGCGGCCGAGACCCGACTGCTTCACACCGCCGAACGGGGCGGCGGCGTTGGAGATGACGCCGACGTTGAGGCCCATCATGCCGGTGTCGAGCTTCTCGATCATCCGCTTCCCTCGAGCCAGGTCCTCGGTGAAGACATACGACACCAGTCCGTACTCGGTGTCGTTGGCGAGCCGCACGGCCTCGTCTTCGTCGTCGAACTCGACCACGCTGACCACCGGGCCGAAGATCTCCTCGCGCAGGATCTCACTACCGGCGGGCACGTTGGTGACGACGGTCGGCTCGTAGAAACTGCCCTGGCCCTCGACGCGCTTGCCGCCGGCGACCAGCGTGGCACCGCGGGAGACCGCATCCTGAACCAGCTCGTCGGCCTTGTCGACCGCGTCGTCGTCGATCAGCGGGCCGATGTTCACGCCCTCCTCGGTGCCCCGACCGATGCGGAACGCGGCCACCCGCTCGGCCACCCGGCGCGAGAACTCGGCCGACACCGCGCGGTGCACGATGAACCGGTTGGCAGCGGTGCAGGCCTGCCCGATGTTGCGGAACTTCGCCTGAAGCGCGCCCTCCACCGCCTTGTCGAGGTCGGCGTCGTCGAACACGACGAACGGGGCGTTGCCGCCGAGCTCCATCGAGGTGCGCAGCACGTTCTCGGATGCCTGCTTCATGAGCGCCCGGCCCACCGGCGTCGACCCGGTGAACGACAGCTTGCGCAGCCGCGGGTCGGCGATGATGGGGGCCGACACGGCGTTCGAGGTGGAGGTGGTGATGGCGTTCACGACGCCGGCGGGGAGGCCCGCCTCTTCGAGCAGCCGCACGACGTAGAGCGTGGTGAGCGGCGTCAGCGTCGCGGGCTTGATGACGACGGTGCAGCCGGCCGCGAGCGCGGGAGCGATCTTGCGGGTGGCCATGGCGAGCGGGAAGTTCCACGGGGTGATGAGGAACGAGGGGCCGACCGGCCGCTGCGAGACCACCATCGTGCCTGTGCCCTCCGGGTTGCTGCCGTAGCGGCCCGAGATGCGCACCGCCTCCTCGCTGAACCAGCGGAGGAATTCGCCGCCGTAGGCGACCTCGCCCGCGGCCTCGGCCAGGGGCTTGCCCATCTCCATCGTCATGAGCAGGGCGACGTCGTCCTTGCGCTGCTGCAGCAGATCGAAGGCGCCGCGCAGGATCTCGCCGCGCGCACGGGGGGCGGTGGCGGCCCATTCGTCGGCCACAGCGACCGCGGCGTCGAGCGCCCGGATGCCGTCTTCGGGAGTGGCGTCGGCGATCGACTTGAGCACGGCACCGGTCGCCGGATCGTAGACGTCGATGGTCTTGCCGCTCGACGATTCGACCCACTGGCCGCCGATGAAGAGACGGCCGGGGACGGCTGCGAGAACGTCGGCCTCGGATGCTGCGCTCATGTCGTTTCCTTTCGAAAGGGTCATCTGGGATGACCGTACGCCGCGCACGACCCGGCGTGGGGTGCCGATCCGGCAATCCGCACCACACCGTATGCCACCATGGCACAACGGCGTAGGATCGGTGCGTGCCCGCCCCGCTCAGCGCTCTGCTCGCCCACGCCGCGTTCGGCCTGCGCGTCGTCGTGCCGTCGGCCGACGCCGCTCGCCGCGAGGTGCTCTGGGCCCACGGCTCCGACCTCGACGACCCGACGCCCTTCCTCGGCCCGGGCCAGCTCCTGCTCACGACCGGCCGCCAGTTCTCCGGCGCCGACCCGACCCCCATCGACGACTACGTCGCCCGCCTCGTCGCCGCCGGCGTGGTGGCCCTCGGCTTCGGTGCCGACGTGGTGCAGAGCGGCACCCCGGCCGCGCTCGTGCACGCCTGCCGCGAGGCGGGCCTGCCGCTGTTCGAAGTGCCCTACCGCACCCCCTTCATCGCCATCAGCCGCTGGGTGGCGGATGCCCAAGCCGCCGACGCCCGCGCCCGCCTCGACTGGGCGCTGGAGGCACAGCGCGCCGTGTCCCTCGCCACGCTCGGTGACGGCGGCCTCATGGCAGCGGTCGCGAAGGCGGCCGAGCGGCTCGAGTGCGCGATCGCGGTCTTCGACCCGGATGCCGAGGTGATCGTCTCGTCACCGCCCGGCGCATCCGACTCCACCGGCCGCGCCGGCGGGTCATCGGACCGGTTCGGCGACCTGGTGCCCGAGGTGACGCGGCTGCTGCGAGCCGGCCGCCGCTCGCGGGCCGACACCGACGGCGACGACCACGCCATCGCGCAGACGCTCGGCGGCACCGGCCGCATCCGGGGCGTGCTGGTGGCTCGGCGGCCGCGGCCGTTCGACCGCACCGACCTCTCGGTGCTCACCACCCTCACCGCTCTCGCCGAGGTCTCGCTCGAGCAGGGCCAGGTGGTGCGCACGAGCCTGCGCTCGCTCGCGACGCAGCTGTTCGAGCTGCTGCTCGACGGGCAGCAGGCAGTGGTGCGCCGCGCGACCGAGTCGATCCCTGTGTCGCTGCCAGGCGAACGGATGCGCGTGCTCTCGCTCCCTGCCGCACCCGACGTGTCGCCCGGCCTCGCCGACCAGCTCGAGCGCCGCGCCTTCACCCCCGGCAGCGGCCTGTTCCTCGCCCAGCGCGCCGAGCGGCTGGTGCTGCTGGTCGACGAGCGGCACTGGGAGCCGGTGCGCGGGATGCTCACCGCCCGCCATGCCCGGGCCGGCGTCTCCGACGTGATCGGCTGGGCCGCGCTGGAGGCCGGGGTCGCTCAGTCGGCCCGAGCGCTCGACGCCGCCGGCGCCGGAGAGATCGGAGATTTCGGCGAGTTGCGCGCGCGCAGCTTTCTCGGCCTGTTCGACGCGGATGCGGTGGCCCAGGCCGCACGCGTGCGCCTGCACCCCGTGCTGGCCCGGCCCGACGGCGAAGAGCTGCTCGCCCAGGCCACGGTGTGGCTGCAGCACAACGGGCTCTGGGAACCGGCGGCCCGCGAGCTCGGCCTCCACCGCCACAGCCTCAAGGCGCGCATCGCGGCCCTCGGAACGCTGCTCGGCCTCGATGTCGAGGCCTTCGCCGGCCGGGCGGAGCTGTGGGCGCTGCTCACCGCAGCCGCCCCGCCGGTCAGCGCTCGACCAGGTCGGAGGTGATGAGGTCGGCGCCGGCGTGGGCGAGCTCGGCGATGGCGGAGCGCGACACCTCGGGGCTCACCCCGGCCACGAGATCGGTGAGGATGCGCACGTGCCGCCCGTGCTCGATGGCGTCGAGCGCCGAGGCCCGCACGCAGTAGTCGGTGGCGAGCCCGGCGACGTCGATGTCGGTGATGCCGTTGGCGTCGAGCAGCTCGTGCACCGAGCCGCCCTCCTCGGTGATTCCCTCGTAGATCGAGTACGCCGGCTGCCCCTGCCCCTTGCGCACGTGGTAGTCGATGGCCTCGGTGGTGAGCTCGTCGTGGTACTCGGCGCCGAAGGTGCCGGCCACGCAGTGCACCGGCCAGGTCGATTCGTAGTTCGGCTCCTCGGTGGTGGCGAAGTGGCCGCCGTTGTCGTTGTCGGGATCGTGCCAATCGCGGGAGGCGATGACGAGATCGTAGGCATCCGGATGCGCGGCCAGCAGCGCCGAGATGCCGTTCGCGACCGCGGTGCCGCCCTCGACGCCGAGCGCGCCGCCCTCGATGAAGTCGTTCTGCACGTCGATGATGAACAGCGCCCTGGACATGCCTCGATTCTACGCTCGGCACGGGCAGGTGGGGCGGGCGGGTCCGCCGCCTCAGCCGCCTCTGCCGCCTCAGTTGTTGGAGAGGCCGTTGCCGCACTCGTAGACGCCGGTGGTGAGGGCGTCGATCGCGGTCTTCGCGCTGTCGTCGACGTCGTCGAGGGCGAAGAAGGCGAAGGTGAGCACGGTGCCGTCGGCGGCGTTCACGATGCCCGACAGCGTGTATCCGGTGTCGATCCAGCCGGTCTTGGCGATGACGTTGCCGGCCGCGGGCGACCCGCCGAAGCGCCCGACCAGGGTGCCGCTCTGCCCCGCGACCGGCAGCCCGTCGTAGATCACGCCGAGGTTGCCCTCGCGGGCGTTGATCTTCACGAACAGCTGGGTGAGGAAGGCCGGCGAGACGCCGTTGTCGTCGCTGAGGCCCGATCCGTCGACGATGGTGAGGCCGCTCGTGTCCAGTCCGTAGGTGGCGAGGGCCTGCGGGATGGCGGTCTGCAGCGCGGCGAAGTCGTTGCCCACGCCGAGCTGCACCGCCACCAGCCGGGCGAGCATCTCGGCCTCGGTGTTGTCGGAGCGCTGCAGCGCATCCGGGATCATGGTGGAGACGGGTGCCGAGAGCACCTGGCCGAGCACCGCCGCGCCCGGGGCGGCGAAGCCCCTCGCCAGCGCGGCGTTC
>BADC01000017.1 GCA_000333435.1 Corynebacterium-like bacterium B27
CTCGGCGTTCTTCGCCTCCTCGCTGCCGCGCGCCGCGAGCACGTCGTCCCACGACGGGTAGTCGGCCGCCGAGGCGGACTCGCTGCCGCGCAGCACGTCGACGGCCAGCAGCCCCGCGGCGAGCGTCAGGGCCGCGAGCAGCCTCGACACCGACCGTCGCGGTGCGCGGGCGGGTGGGGTGTCGATGCTCATCTCTCGCCTATCCGAACTCGATGCCCTGCGCCGCCATGAAGGGGCGCGGGTTGATGGCGGTGCCGTTCTGCCGCACCTCGAAGTGCAGGTGGCACCCGGTGGAGTTGCCCGTGGTGCCGGCCAGCGAGATGGGCTGACCCACCGACACGTAGTCGCCGACGCCGACGAGCAGCTGGGTGTTGTGACCGTAGGCGGTGGCGATGCCGCCACCGTGGTCGATCTGGATGAAGTTGCCGTAGCCGCCGTTCCAGCCCGCGAAGTTCACGATGCCCTCGGCGGCCGCGTAGACGTAGGCCCCGCAGGTGCCGCCACTGTAGACGAGGTCGATGCCCGAGTGCAGGCGGTACCCGCCGTCGACCGGGTTGACGCGCATGCCGTACTCGTCGGAGGAGTACGAGCCGGGGAAGGGGCTCGCCCAGCCGCTCGCGGCCACGAACGGGAGCGTCGGCAGGCCGGCCGCTGCGGCGGCGCGGGCGGCAGCGGCGCGCGCCTCGACGCCCTTCTGGAAGTCGGCTTCGGTGGCGGCCCGGTTCTCCTGCAGCACCTGCAACTGGGCCTGGAGTTCGACCTGGTGGTCTTCTTGCTCCTGCAGCGCGGCCTCGGCGGCCTGCTGCGCGGCCACCGCCTCGTCGCGCAGGCGCTGCGCCTCGTCGGCGAGCCCACGCAGTTCGTCGCGCGCGACGGTGGCCTGCGCGGTGAGCGCGGTGGCGGTGTTGCGGTCTTGCTCGGCCTGCGCGTAGATCTGCGCCGTCTGCTCGGTGAGCTTCGACATGGCGCTCAGCTGGTAGAGCAGATCGCTCGACGCCTGGTCGCCGCCGACGAAGAGGTTGAAGCTGAGATCGTTGCCGCCGGTGCGGGCGAGTTGGGCGGCGAGCTGACCGGCCTGCTTGTTCGACGCATCCGCCCGGCTGGAGGCGTCGGCGGCCTGCGCCTCGAGCTGGGCGGCCACGAACTCGGCCGTGTCGTACTTCTCCTGTGCCGCCTGATATTCGGTACCGCGCTGGGTGGCGACCGCCTGCGCCTCGGCGACCTGGGCGTTCATCGACTCGATGAGGCCCTGGATGCGGGTGACCTCCTCGTTCTTCGCCGCCTCGTCGGCCTGAGCGTTCTTCACGTCGTCCCAGGTGGGGTACTCGTCGGCGAAGGCCGGGCCGGCCAGGGCACCACCGGACACCACCAGGAGCGCCGTCACGACCATCGTCGTCGCCACAGCGCGAATGCGCCGGAAGCGGATGCCGCCCCAGCGCCCGCCGGTGTTGTCGGTGTTGCTCATGCTCCCCTGGCCTGTCGTCGCATCTGTCACATCCGTCACAGAGCTTCCGGCGAATCTAACGCGCGAGCGGCGAGAATGCACGGACATTCCTTCTGATGTGGATAACTCGTCACCGATTGGCGGCTGTGGATGGGATGTGGCATACTCGATGAGTTGTCGCCGCGGCCCCATCGTTTAGCGGCCTAGGACGCCGCCCTTTCACGGCGGTAGCACGGGTTCGAATCCCGTTGGGGTCACGCTCCACGTGGTCACGAAGCGGGGGTCGGCAACACTACAATAGGAACAACACATTAAGGCCCTGTAGCGCAGTTGGTTAGCGTGCCGCCCTGTCACGGCGGAGGTCGCGGGTTCAAGTCCCGTCAGGGTCGCCAGGCGTGAAGCCCTTCCACATCGGAAGGGCTTTTCGCTAGAGGCGGCACACTGCAGTCCTTGCAGCACTGCCGCTTCGGCTCTGTAGCTCAGTTGGTAGAGCGTTCGACTGAAAATCGAAAGGTCACCGGATCGA
>BADC01000016.1 GCA_000333435.1 Corynebacterium-like bacterium B27
ATCATCCTGCAGGTCATCTGGGACCTGCGCGTCTTCACCCAGATTTTCGCCCTGCAGGGCATCGGCGGCATCAAGGAGCAGACCTCCACGCTCGGCGTGTACATCTACCAGACCTCGCTCGGCAAGGGCGATTACGGCACGGGCGGCGCGATCGCCGTGATCATGGTGGTGCTCATGGTGGGCATCTCGATCTTCTACGTGCGCCGCAGCCTCAAGGAGGAGGAATCATGAGTGCCGCCCGCACCCGCAAGCGCACCACGGGCATCCTGCTCGGCATCGCCTCGGTCGTCGTCTTCCTCTGCTCGGTGTTCCCGGTGTACTGGATGGTCAACACCTCCCTGCAGCCGAACAACGAGATCCGCGGCACCGTGCCGAACTTCGTGCCGCAGCACCTCACCACGGCGAACTACGAGACCGTCATCTTCGATCCGGGTCGCGCACCCTTCCTGCCGGCCCTCGGCAACTCGCTCATGGTCACGATCTCGACCGTGATCATCGCACTCGTCTTCGCGTTCCTCGCCTCGCTCGCCGTCACCCGCTACCGCTTCAAGAGCCGCAAGACGTTCATCTTCGCCATCCTGATCATCCAGATGATCCCGGCCGAGGCCATGATCGTGTCGACCTACCGCGTGCTCGACGGCTGGGGGCTGCTCAACACCATCGCGGGACTCACCCTGGTGTATGTCGCGACCGTGCTGCCGTTCACCATCTGGACGCTGCGCGGCTTCGTGAACGGCGTGCCGGTCGAGCTCGAGGAGTCGGCGATGATCGACGGCTGCTCGCGCACCGGCGCGTTCTGGCGCATCACCTTCCCGTTGCTCGCGCCCGGGCTCGTCGCCACCGGGGTGTTCGGGTTCATCCAGGCCTGGAACGAGTTCCTCCTGGCCCTCGTGGTGAACTCCCGGCCTGAGATGATGACGCTGCCGGTGTGGCTGCGCACCTTCCAGCAGGTCACCGGCACCACGAACTGGGCCGACTCTAGAGGTTCCCCGGGACCGAGCT
>BADC01000015.1 GCA_000333435.1 Corynebacterium-like bacterium B27
CGGCACGCCGTTCCATCTCACCGAGTACTTCTCCCCCGTGCTCGGAATCATGCACGCACCGACGCTCGAGAAAGCGATCGAGTTGCAGAACGCGGTGCCGTACGGGCTCACGGCGGGCATCCACTCGCTCGACCCGGCGGAGATCGAGCACTGGCTCGCCGGGGTGCAGGCGGGCAACGTCTACATCAACCGCGGAATCACCGGCGCCATCGTGCGGCGGCAGCCGTTCGGTGGCTGGAAGAAGTCGTCGGTCGGTGCCGGTGCGAAGGCCGGCGGGCCGAACTATCTGGTGCACCTCGGTTCGTGGCGCAACGAACCGGGAGAGCCGAGCGAGGGGCTGAGTCTCGCCGGGCTCGACGAACGGGTGGCCGAGCTGCTCGACACCGCCACGGCGGGGCTGGAGTGGACCGACTTCGACGTGGCGCGACGAGGGGCGAAGAGCGACCAGTCGGCATGGGAGAGGGTGTTCGCGCCGCGAGACGAGTCGGAGCTCGGCGTCGAGAAGAACGTGTTGCGCTACTTGCCGGTGCCCGTCGTCATCCGGCTCTCCGAAGGTGAGCCACTGCACCAGCTGGTGCGTGTGCTGGCTGCAGCCACACTCGCTCGGTCCCGCGTGATCGTGAGCTCCGCGGCGAAGCTGCCGAGGCCCTTGCGGGCCCTCCTGAAAGAACGGGCCGTCCGCGTGGTGATCGAGAACGACGCCGCCTGGCTGGCACGGGCCCCCGAGTACATCGGGGTGGTGCCGCGCATCCGCCTCATCGGTGGTGACGCTCGCGCGCTCGCCGAGTCGCTCGGCGGCAGCTGCGACGTCGCCGTCTACGCCGACGAGGTCACCCGTGCCGGGCGCATCGAACTGCTGCCCTTCCTCAAAGAGCAGGCCATCAGCGCGACCAACCACCGCTTCGGCACGCCAACCGCCCTGCTCGACGGCATCCTCCCGTAACCGCGCCGCGCCCGTCCGCGCCGCGCCGCGGGCGCGTCAGGCGGGAAGGCCGAGAGCGGCGCGGGCGAGGCCGAGGGCCTCCTCGGCCGGGATGCCGAGGGCGAAGGCCCGGTCGGCGTAGGCGCGCGCCAAGCGCTGCAGTTCGCGCTGGGCGGCCGAGCCGGAGGTCGCGACGAAGGAGCCGAGGCGTCCGCGAGTCTCGATCAGCGCATCCGCCTCGAGCTCGCGATAGGCGCGGGCGACCGTGTTCACCGCCAGGCCGAGTTCGGCCGCCGCCGCGCGCACGGTCGGCAACCGCGCGCCCGCCGCGAGCTCACCCGCCGAGATCGCATCGCGGATGCGCGCCCGCACCTGCTCGAACGGCGGCACCCCCGAGGCGTCGTCGAGCTGCAGCTCGAACCCGAGTTCGCCCATCACGCCACCCCCGAACGCCGAGCGCTCAACGCCGGATGAGGTTCGAGAGCACGATCGCGCTCCGCGTGTGATCGACGTTGGGGGCGATGCGGACGCGCTCCAGCGCATCCTCGAGGCTCGG
>BADC01000014.1 GCA_000333435.1 Corynebacterium-like bacterium B27
CGCGGGGGCTGGTCGGCACGAGGAGTGAGGCGTTCGCGGGCATCCTGCACTGGCGGGCCGGGTACTACCAACCCCACTACGCGCCGGACCCGCTCCGGGCGATCGAGCTCGTCGTCGCGGCGGGGGGAGTGCCGGTGATGGCGCATCCGGCCACCCGGAGCCGCACCGACCTCGAGCTGGTGGGGCGGATGCGCAGCTTCGTCGACGCGGGCCTCTTCGGTCTCGAGATCGATCACCGCGAGAACACGCCCGAGGGCAAGGAGCGACTGCGCGAACTGGCGGCGAAGTACGGGCTGGCGCTCACCGGGTCGAGCGACTACCACGGCGCCGGCAAGCCCAACCGTCTCGGCGAGAACACGACGCCCCCGGAGGTGGTCGACGCCCTCATCGCCCGCGCCACGGGCGCCACCCCGGTCTACGCCTGACGGCCGTCGGCGCCGGCGTGGCGGCGCAATGGCACCCGAACGACGGAGAATTCTGCCATTCCACGGGAACGACGGATGCGTGCGCGCGTTTCGCGGCGGACCTCCGTCGTTGCCGAATGCGACCCGGTGTCCCGTGTGACACGTGACTGCCGTGGCGCCGTGCGATGGCGCCGGAACGACGGAGATTTCCGGCGATACACGGGAACGACGGATGCAGGCGCGATCTTCGTCGCCGACTTCCGTCATTGCCGGATCTGACCCCGCTGTCCGCGGCGATGGTGCCGCAGTGGCGCGCGGCCGGAATGACAGAGCTTCTCGGCAATGCGCGGGGACGACACAAGCGGGTGCGCGTTTGGGCGCCGGCTTCCGTCGTTGCAGGTGCCGGTGCGCCGTGCGGCACCAGGGAGGTGCGGTGCGGGGTGCCGTCGGGTGCGCTACTCCGTGGGGCGGGGAGCGCGGCGGCGGTTGCGGGAGCGGCGCCGGGGCGCGCTGTTGCCGTCGTGGTGCTCGGAGCCGGCCCCGGCCGACGTCGATTCGGTCGACACAGAGGTGGCGCCCGAACTCCCGGAGGCGCCGGCTGCCGTCGCCACGGCGGTGTCGGTGCCGGATGCGCCGGCCGCGCCATCCGCCGACCCGCCGGAGCGCGTGCGGTTGCGGCTGCGGCTGCGCGGCGGACGCCCGCCCTCGCCGCCGTCCGACGAACGCGGGCCGGACGAGCCCGACCCGCCGCGGCCGCCGCGGCCTCGGTCGCCCGAGCCCGAGGCCGAGCCCGAGCTCGACTCCGCGGACCGCGACGTCGGCTTCAGCCGCCCCCGCGTGCCCTCGGGGATGTCGAGGTCGGTGAACAGGTGGGGCGAGGACGAGTAGGTCTCCACCGGCTCCGGCTGCCCGAACTCGAGCGCGCGGTTGATGAGCGCCCACTTGTGCAGGTCGTCCCAGTCGACGAACGTCACCGCGATGCCGGTCTTGCCGGCGCGGCCGGTGCGCCCGGCACGGTGCAGGTACGTCTTGTCGTCGTCGGGGATGGTGTGGTTGATCACGTGGGTGACGTCGTCGACGTCGATGCCGCGCGCCGCGACGTCCGTGGCGATCAGGATGTCCTTCTTGCCCGCCTTGAAGGCGGCCATGGCGCGCTCGCGCTGCTCCTGGTTGAGGTCGCCGTGCACGGCCGCGGCATTGAACCCGCGGTCGTTCAGCTCCTCGACGAGCTTCGCGGCGGCACGCTTGGTGCGGGTGAAGATGACGGTCTTGCCCCGCCCCTCGGCCTGCAGGATGCGGGCGATCACCTCGTCCTTGTCGAGCGAGTGCGCGCGGTAGACCAGGTGCTTGATGTTCGCCTGGGTCAGCCCCTCGTCGGGGTCGGTGGCGCGGATGTGGATGGGCCGGTTCATGAAGCGGCGCGCGAGCGCCACGATCGGGCCGGGCATGGTGGCGGAGAACAGCATGGTGTGGCGGGTCGCCGGAGTCTGCGCGAACAGCTTCTCGATGTCGGCCAGGAAGCCGAGATCGAGCATCTTGTCGGCCTCGTCGAGCACCATCTCGCGCACCGCGCCGAGGTTCAGCAGGCGCTGACCGGCGAGGTCGAGGAGGCGGCCCGGCGTGCCGACGACGATCTGCGCGCCGGCCTTGATCTGCTCGATCTGGCCCTCGTAGGCCTTGCCGCCGTAGATCGACACGATCTTCGTGGGCCGGTTGGAGGCCGCGAGATCGAGGTCTTCGGTGACCTGCACGCAGAGTTCACGGGTGGGGACGACGACGAGCGCCTTCACGCCCGGCTCGGGGTCCGGCCCGAGCCGCTGGATGAGGGGGAGGCCGAAACCGAAGGTCTTCCCCGTTCCCGTCTTGGCCTGGCCGATGATGTCCTGCCCGTCCATGGCGAGCGGGATCGTCTGCTCCTGGATGGGGAACGGCTCGAGGATGCCCTTGCCGGCGAGCGCGTCGACCATGTCCTGGTCGATGTTGAGATCTCTGAAATTCACTGGATACCTGTCGTGGATGCGAGGCCGCCGTGGTGGGATCGGTGCTGCGCGTGAGTCGCGCTGCGACATCCGACGATGGCGTCGGGCGGCGGCGATTGCCCCGAGTTTCGTCAGGGCCCGGGACGAGTTTAGTCGACCGGTGGCATCGGGGCGGCGAAACGGCGCGCCACGCGCGGATCGCGGCGGACCGCGCCCCGACCGGATCGTGGTGCCCCGCTAGGATTGGCGGGTGTTCGGATTCCTCCGCCGCCCGAAGGTGCGCATCGACATTCCGCGGTTGAAGCCCCGCGTCGACACGTCCAGCTACCCCAAGGTGAATCTGGCCGAGCTGACCCCCGAGGTGCTCCCGTACCTCGGGCAGGTCGCCTATGTGCAGCTCGCGGTGTTCGAAGAGGTGTCGGATGCGATCGCCGCCGCCCCCACGGTGGCCGCCAAGCAGGTCCTCGCCCCGGCTGCGAGCCGCGCCCTCGAGAAGCACGAGCAGCTGGTGGCCGAGATCCACCGCCGCGCCGACGCGCCGGCCGAGGTGATCGCGCCGTTCACCGCGGGCATCGACCGTTACCGCGCCCTGGTGAAAGGGTCGGACTGGTACGAGCAGCTGGCCAGCGTCTATCTG
>BADC01000013.1 GCA_000333435.1 Corynebacterium-like bacterium B27
ACATCGTTGACGCCGAGCCGGCTGTCAGGGGGAGCTTCTGCCACCCATCCATCGTACTGACCCCGCCGCGAGAAGGGGTCTTGCGCCTAGGTATGTTTGTACGCTTTACTAACAAACATGACGACGACGCGAGTGGCGGGGACAGGCTTCGCTCGTGGGCGGGCGCTCCGCCCCAGCGCGAAAGTGCTGCCCGAGCACGCCCGGGGGCACAACCGCTCGCTCGTGCTGCAGAGCCTCTACCGCGAGGGCAGCCGCAGCCGCGCCGACATCGCCCGCGAGACCGGCCTCACCCGCGTGACGGTGAGTGCCCTCGTCGCCGAGCTGATCGCCGACGGGCTGGTGGTCGAGCTCGGCCAGCGCGAAGAGACGCGGCCGGGAAAGCCCGCCACCCTGCTCGACCTCGACCGCAGCGCCTTCGTGATCGTGGGCCTCGACCTCTCCGAGCACGCCACCTTCTCGGGTGCCCTGCTCGACCTCGACGGCAGCATCAGCGCCCGCGCCGAGGTGGCGCTCGCCGGCAGCACCGGCGACGACGCCGTGCAGAAGGTGATCGCGCTCGCCCAACAGCTCGTCGACCAGGCCGCGGCGCCCATTCTCGGCATCGGCGTGGGCTCGCCCGGTGTGGTCGACCTCGCCGGGGTGGTGTTGAGCGCCCCGAACCTCGGCTGGAACGGGATGCCCCTGCAGAGCATCCTGAGCGAACGTTTCGGGCTGCCCGTGCTCGTCGCCAACGACGCCAACGCCGCCGTGCTCGCCGAGCACAGCTTCGGCGGCGCCGACAGCGACGCGATGCTGATCAAGATCGGCCACGGTGTCGGCGCGGGGCTCCTGCTGGGCGGCACCCCGCTGTTCGGCAGCCGCTTCGCCGCGGGCGAGATCGGCCATGTCGTCGTCGGCACCGACGGGGGAGCCGTCTGCGCCTGCGGCAAGCGGGGCTGCCTCGAGACGTGGCTCAGCATCCCGAACCTCATCGTCCGGCTCGAGGGGGAGGAGGGCGCCGCGCGAACGGCCGTCCTCCAGGAGGCGGGGGAGCGCCTCGGCATCGCCCTCGCGCCGGTGGTGGGTGCGCTCGACCTCAGCGAGGTCATCCTGAGCGGCCCCACCGACCTGCTCGACGGACCGCTCATGGCGGCCACCGTCGAGACCCTGCGCAGTCGCACCATGCCCGAGTTCCACGGGTCGCTGACGCTGCGCATGACGACGCTCGGGCAGGACATCGTTCTGCGCGGGGCCGCCGTCATGGTCCTCTCGGGCCAGCTCGGGGTCTCGTAGCCCCGCGCCGCACCACCAGCACCACCGCACCACAAGAACAGCATCACCGAGAAGCAATCCATCGCCCTAGG
>BADC01000012.1 GCA_000333435.1 Corynebacterium-like bacterium B27
CGACGCCGGTGGGCACCGGCAGCACCTGCCCCACCGGTACCGCGACCCGCTCGGCGTAGCCGCCGCCACCGAGCAGTGCGCACACCGGGTCGCCCACGGCGAATCCGGCGGATGCCGCGCCCGGCCCGAGCGATGCGACCACGCCCGAGACCTCGAGCCCCGGCCACGGCGGTGACCCAGCCGGCGACGGGTACACGCCCTGCCGCTGCGCCACATCCGCCCGGTTCACCCCGGCCGCGGTCACGTCGATGACCACCTCGCCGTCAGCGGCCACCGGGTCGTCCACCTCCGCGAGCTGCAGAACGGATGCGTCGCCGGGCTCCCTGACCACCACTGCCTTCATGTCGACCACGCTACGCCGTTCGGCTACTCTGCAGATGTGCATCGACGCCCCTCCCTCCGTCCCGGCCGCGTGCTCGCGGCCGCCGCCCTCGCCATCGCGATCGCCACGGTGCCTGCCGTGAGCGCGACCGCCGTGCCTGCCGTGAGCGCCACCACAGCACCTGCCGTCGGTGACGCCGACCTCTCCGGGCTGAACTACGTCGCCCTGGGCGACTCCTACTCGGCCGGTTTCGGACTCACCCCGTTCAGCTACTCCACGCCGGCCGACGGATGCTTCCAGGCCGAACAGAACTACCCGCACCAGGTCGCGGACCGGCTGAATCTGAACCTCGACGACCGCACCTGCAGCGGCGCCGTGACGGCGAACATCCGTGACACCCCGCAGCCCACCATCACCGGGCTCGGCACCGCGCCGGTGCAGTCGCAGTACCTCAGCGCCGACACCGACGTCGTCACGGTCACGATCGGTGGCAACGACCTCGGCTTCGCCGATGTGGCCGCGTTCTGTGTGTCGCTCGGCCCGGGTGAGCCGATTCTCGGGAATCCGCTGTTCACCAACTGCTCCGACTACTACCACCCGTTGCCCGACGTCGACCTGCTGGCCGACAAGCTCGACGACGTCGTGGCGCCCGCCCTCGCCAGCACCTATGCGCTCATCGCCGAGAAGGCGCCGAACGCGGCCGTGATCGTGGTGGGGTACCCCGCCATCGCGCGCGACGTCGAGAACGTGCC
>BADC01000011.1 GCA_000333435.1 Corynebacterium-like bacterium B27
CTCGTCTGCATCCTCACGCGCTGCGCGGGCGGGGTCGTGCAGTGCACCGTGGCCGGCGCGGGTGACCGCCGTCGGCCCGCTCAGCCCGCCGTCGCCTTCAGCCACTCGAGCAGCTTCGGCATGGCCCGCAGGGCGACGAGGCCGTGGCCGGTGTCGGCGATGGTCTCGAAGGTGACGTCGGTGCCGAGGTCGCGCTGGGCCTGCACGAACTGGGCGGTGATCTCGGGGCGCACGAGCGCATCCGTGTCGCCTTGCGCCACGAAGAGCGGCGCGGCGAGCCGCACCCCGCCCGGCGTGTTCTCGGCGAGCAGGGTGGCCCAGGGCTCGGTGGTGGCGGGGTCTGCTGCCAGGTAGTGGCCGATCAAGGGTGTGGCGATCTCGTGCAGCTGCTTGTTCTCGGTGAACAGGCACAGGGCCGCCATCTGGTCGGTGACCGCGGCGCCCTCCGGCGTGAGGATGCTGTCGAGGGTCGCACCCGGAACCGTGGGGCCGTAGACGCCGGCGTAGGCCGCGAAGGCATAGGAGCCGATGGAGACCCCCGAGACGTCGCCCACGTCGGCCTTGAGCAACTCGGCCAGGTCGGTGGCCGGAGCCGCGACCGCGACCGCCCGCAGCCGCAGGTCGGGGGCGTAGTGCGGGGCCTCCTGCGCGGCGAAGAGCACGGCCTGACCGCCCTGCGAGTGACCCCAGAGCACGAGGTCGGTGCCGGCGCCGGCGCCCTCGAGCGCGTGCGCCGCGCGCGCGGCGTCGAGCACGTTGTTGCCCTCGGTCGCGCCGATGAGGTAGGAATCCGGACCTCTCACGCCCATGCCCGAGTAGTCGGACGCGACCACCACGTACCCGGCGTCGAGCAACTGCCGCAGACCCTCGATCAGTTCGAACGGGTCGAGGGCGAGCGAGGGCGCGCACTTCTGGGCGGCACCGGTCGTGGGGTGCCCCCACGACACGACGGGGCGGCCGCCAGGCGGGGGCGGGGAGTCAGGGGCGACGACGACACCCGACACCGCGATGTCGCCGCCGTTGAGATCGGTCGAGTGGTAGAGGATGCGCCAGGCCTTCGCGCCGTTCGGGGCGCCCGGAATGGGTTCCGAACGGAGGATGGTGCCGGGCGGGGCGGCGGGCACCGGGGTGGGCACACGGTAGAACTGGGTTAGATCGTGCTGGTCGAGCGCCAGTTCGGCGAGGCGGCGGTCGGCGGTCCAATACCCGGTCGCGATGCCGAGCCCGACGGCGATCGCGAGCACGAGGCCGACGCCGGCGAAGACGCGGCCCACGATGCGCCGCCGCCCGCGTCCGCGCGCGGCGTCAGCTCGGTCCGGCGGCGGGAGCTCAGGCGGCGTCGACATAGACCCACCACCCGTCGACGCGGGCGAAGCGGCTGTTCTCGTGCTGCACGCCGGCGCTCGGCGCGGCCGTGGCCTCGGCACCCGTTCGCACCCGGTACCGGGCCTCGAACTCGACGGTGCCGGTCGTGTCGAGCACGCCGCCGCCGGTGCGCGCCAGGATGTCGAGGCGGAACCAGCGCAGCGCCGGGTCGAGCTCGAGGGCGGCGGGCCGGGTCTGCGGATGCCACGTCGCCAGGAGGTACTCCGCATCGCCGACCGCGAAGGCCGCATACCGCGAGCGCATGAGCCGCTCGGCCGTGGCCGGCTGCGCGACGCCGCGATGGTACGGCGCGCAGCACTCGCCGTAGACCGCACCGCTGAGGCACGGGCAGCGCATCGACTCGTCGAGAGGCGACGCTGCGGCGGATGCGGTGGGCACGTCTTCATTATCGGTGACCCGCCCCGCCCGCACGCCTAGGCTCGAGTGGTGGGCGAGGTGCGGGTGGGCGAGGTGCGCGTGGGCGGCGTGCGGGTCGCGTTCGAGCGGTTCGGGGAGGCCGCGCATCCGCCCGTGCTGCTCGTGCACGGCTTCGCGTCGAGCGCGGCGGGCAACTGGCTGCGCGCGGGCTGGGCGCGTCCGCTCGGCGAGGCCGGGTTCTCGGGTGTGGCGGTCGACCTGCGCGGGCACGGCCGGAGCGACCGTCCGCGTGCCATCAGCGCTTACCCGCCGGCCACTCTCCGCGCCGATCTGGTGGCCGTGCTCGACGAGCTCCGGATCGAGAGCGTCCAGGTGCTGGGGTACTCGCTCGGAGCGCGGTTGTCGTGGGAGCTGGCGGTGCGGCATCCGGAGCGCGTGCGATCGCTCGTGCTGGGCGGGCTGCCCGTCGCCGGCTCCTTCGCCGGCTTCGATGTCGCCGAGGCCCGCGCCGCGGTCGAACGCGGTGGCGCCGCCACGGACGCGGTCACCGCCCGGTACCTCGCGATGATGCGCTCGAGCCCGTCGAACGACCCGCACGCCCTGCTGCGGTTGGCGGAGGCGGTGCGGCGGTCGAGCTTCCGCCCGCGCACCCGGGTGCCTCGGCAGGACCTGCTCATCGTGGCCGGCGCGGACGACGACATCGCGGCCGAATCGGCGGCGTTGGCGGCGGCCCTGCCGAACGCGAGCTACCTCGAGCTACCGGGGCGCAACCACCTCGATGCCATCACGTCCCGGGTGTTCAAGTCGGCCGCGGTCGACTTCTTCGCGGCCCACCGCTGACCGGGCTCGGGCGCAGGGCTCAGGGCCGGGGCGCGGGGCCGCGGTGGACTCAGGGCGTCGCCGCCGGGAGCACCGCGAGACCGCGCGCGCGGAGGCGCCGGCGGTCGGCGGCGAGGTGCGCGACGAGTCGCTCGTTCGTGGAGCGGATGTGCGCCCCGAGCAGCCGCGCCGCTTCATCGGCATCGCGAGCCCGCAGCGCCGCCAGCACGGCGCGGTGCTCGGCCCAGGCGTGCTCGCGCGACTCGGGCGTGCGCACCTCGAGCCAGCGGGTGCGGGCCAGTCGGGTCATGGCACCGCGCACCGCATCGGTCATCGGTGCGTTGCCCGAGAGCGAGGCGAGCTCGCCGTGGAAGTCGCCGCCGGCCCGCACCCCCTCCTCCTCGTCGCCCACCGGTCGCGTGCTTTCGAGCAACTCGGCCAGCGCCTCGATGTCGGCATCGGATGCCCGCACCACCGCCAACCGCACCGCGGCCGTCTCGACGGCCTCCCGCAACTCCGCGAGCGCCCCGATCTCGTCGAGGTCGATCGGCGCCACGATCCAGCCGCGCCCGTCGCGCTGGGCGAGACCCTCGCTCTCCAGTCGCATCAAAGCCGCGCGCACCGGAGTGCGGGAGGCGTGGTAGCTCGCCTCCAGCCCGCGTTCGGTGAGGCGTTGGCCGGGCATCAGGTCGAGGTTCAGCACGGCCGACCGCAGCCGTTCGAACAGCACCTGCGTCTGCGACGAGGTATCGGCGGCCTGCGGAATCGACGGTGTCACGGGGGCTCCAATGTGGTCGACCAGTTTGGGATACCAAGATGGTGTACCGTCAGGATAGTGCACTCCAGAACGCAACCCCAATCCCGCACGCCGTTCCCGCAGGCCGCCCGTGCCTGGACCGTCCTCGCCCTCGGCCTCGGCGCCCAGATCTCCGGCACCGTCTTCGTCAGCGCTCCGGCCTTCCTCATCCCGCTGCTGCACACCGAGCGGGGGCTCACCCTCGCCGAAGCCGGCTTCCTCGCCGTCACCCCCACCATCGGCATGGTGCTCACCCTCATCGCCTGGGGCGCGCTCGCCGACCGCATCGGCGAGAAGTGGGTGATCGCTGGTGGCCTCGCCCTCACCGCGCTCGCGGCGCTCGGTGCGGTGCAGGCGCAGGGCTACGTCGCGCTCGGCCTCTTCCTCTTTCTCGGCGGTGCCGCCTCGGCCAGCACGAACGCGGCGAGCGGACGAGTGGTCGTCGGCTGGTTCCCGAAAGACCGCCGGGGTCTCGCCATGGGCGTGCGCCAGATGGCCCAGCCGCTCGGCGTCACCATCGCCGCCGTCTTCGTGCCCGGCCTCGCGAGCGCGGACGGGGTGGGGGCTGCGCTGGCGTTGCCGTTCGCGCTGACCGCTGTGTTCGCGGTCGCCTGCGCGATCGGCGTGGTGAACCCGCCCCGCGCAGCCGCTCCCGCTGCCCCACGAGCGACGGATGCGCCCGCGCCCCGCGCCGCGAACCCCTACCGGGCGAGCGGGTTCCTGTGGCGCATCCATGCCGTCTCGGTGCTGCTCGTGGTGCCGCAGTTCACCCTCTCGACCTTCGGACTGGTGTGGCTCATCACCGAGATCGGCGTCGACGCGCTCACGGCCGGCGTGCTGGTGGGCGTCGCCCAATTCGTGGGTGCGATCGGTCGCATCGGGGTGGGGGTGCTCAGCGACCGGATGGGCAGCCGCGTGCGCCCGCTCGCCTACGTCGCCCTGGCGGCGGCGATCGCGATGCTGCTGCTGGCCGGCCTCGACCTGATCGCCGCGCCGTGGGCGGTGGTGGCGGTGATGTTCGTGCTGGCCACCACGATCACCGTGGCCGACAACGGCCTCGCGTTCACGTCGGTGGCCGAGGTCGCCGGCTCGGCGTGGGCCGGGCGAGCGCTCGGTGCGCAGAACACCGCCCAGTTCCTCGGGGCGTCGGCCGTCGGGCCGGGCATCGGGGCGCTGATCGGCCTGGTCGGCTTCCCGCTGGCGTTCGTGGCGGTGGCGCTCTTCCCGGCGGTGGCGTTACCCCTCATCCCCCGGGCCGCGGCCGAGCACGACCGCCTCTGACGGCGGCGCGCCGGGTGGTGCACGCCAGAACGACGGATGCCGCGGGCGGGGAGTGGGGGCGGGCTCGGTAGGGTGGTGCAATGTCCGAGGTGGCGGGTGGCGGCAGGCCGCAGTTCAGTCCGACGATCGCGTTGCTCACGCTCAGCCGCTCGGTCGAGGCGGAGCTGACGGCGGTGCTGAAGCCGCACGGCCTGACGGTGCGCAAGTACGGCGTGCTGGGCCATATCAAGGGCACGCCGGGCATCTCGTACAGCGAGTTGGCGCGGCGGTCGGGCATCACCGTGCAGAGCGTGCACGCCCTCATCGCCTCGCTCGTCGAGGCCGGACTCGTCGATTCCGCGGTCGACGCCACCGGCCTCGCCGCCCGGCTCACGATCGCGACCCGGGGGGAGCGGATGCTCGCCGCCATCGAACGGGAGGTGGTCGCCCTCGACGGACGCCTGTTCGCCACCCCCGGCACGCACTCCCTCGCCGGCGCGCTGGAAGCGGTGCTGTACGAACGGGTGGGCGTGCCGCCGCCCCGATGAGGACGGCCCCCCGCTCGCCACGATTTGCCGGAGCATCAACCTTCAGTTAGCCTGATACTACTATCAGTCAAGCTGAAGGTTGGTCGTGGAAGCACTTCTGCTCGCCGCCCACGTTCTCGCGGGCATCCTCTTCGTCGGCCCGGTGGCCGTGGTGTGCTCGGTGTTCCCGCGCTACGTGCCGGTGGCCGACCCGGTGCCGGGCGACGACCGCGACGACGGACGGTCGTCTCGGGGGCGCTCGCGCTGCACCGGATCACCCGCGTCTACGGAGTACTCGGGGTCGCGGTGCCC
>BADC01000010.1 GCA_000333435.1 Corynebacterium-like bacterium B27
GCCCGGTACCCGCACGCGCCGCCGCGACCCGCTGGGCCTGGCCTCCCGAGAGGCCGCCGCCCCGCGCATCCACCTCGGTCGCGAGGTCGATCGACTCGCCTCCCACGAGGTCGAGTGCTGCCCGAGCGACCGCGGTGTCGGGAGCCTGGTCGCCGAGCGCCACGTTCTCGGCCACCGTGCCCGGGAGCAGCACCGCGCCCTGCCCGGCCCAGGCGAGCCACGAGCGGGGCACCGGGTCGCTGCCGGCCGACCGTCCGTCGACCAGGATCTCGCCCTCGACGGGCACGAACCCGAGAACGGCACCCACGAGCGAGGTCTTGCCGCTGCCGGACGCGCCGGTCACCGCCGTCACCGCCCCGGCGGGGAAGCGCGCCGCCAGCCCTTCGAACACGACCTGGTCCCCGTACCGCACCCCGAGCCCCCGCACCTCGAGCCCGCGCCCGCGCCCGCCGAGGCCGAGGCCGAGCCCGGGCGCCGGCGCCGGCGCATCAGCAACGGCGGACGCGACCGGCGCCGGGGGCGCCGCGTCGAGCAGCGCGAAGACATCGCTCGCCGCCGCCACACCGTCGGCCGACGCGTGGAACTGCGCCCCCACGTTCCGCAGCGGGAGGAACGCCTCGGGTGCCAGCAGCAGCACGAACAACCCCACGCCGAGGCCGAGCGACCCGTCGATCAGCCGCACGCCGATCGACACCGCGACGAGCGCCACCGCGAGACTCGCCGCGAGCTCGAGCGCGAAACCGGAGAGGAAGGACACCCGCAGTACCTTCATGGTCTGTCGGCGGTAGTCGTCGGTGACCGAGCGGATGCGCCCCGCCTGCCGGTGCTGTCGGCCGTAGATCTTCAGCGTCGACAGCCCGCCCACCACGTCGAGGAACGCGGTGGAGAGCCGGCCGAGCTTCTCCCACTGCTTCGCCTGCACCGATTGGGTGGCCCAGCCGATGAGCACCATGAACACCGGGATGAGCGGCAGCGTCGCGGCGACGGTCAGGCCGGAGATCCAGTCCTGCCACCAGATCACGACGACGAGCACGGGCGTGGCGACGGCGGTGAGCACGAGCTGCGGCAGGAACTTCGAGAAGTAACCGTCGAGCGCATCCAGTCCGGGCCCGACAGTGACACCCACCGTCGTGGTGTTGCGGCCACCGAGCCAGCCGGGGCCGAGCCGCGTCACGGCGTCGAGCACCCGCCCGCGCAGCTCGCTCTTCACCACGGCACCCCCGCGCGCGGCATTCACGTCGGCCGCCCAGAACAGCACGAATCGCAGAACGACCACCAGCGCGAGAGCGGCCACCAGCGGCAGCAGGGAAGCGATCGGCGCCCCGGCGATCGCCTGCACGATGAGCTGCGTCACGAAGAACGAGAACGCGACGACCACCGCCGTCTGCAGCACCGCGAGCACCCCGCCGACGGCGAAGAACGCGCGGGCCGCGGCGGCGTACTTCAGCAGTCGTGGATCGACGGGGCGCACGACTCTAGTGTGCCCCCTGCGGATCGATGCTCGGGTCACCGGCGTGCCCACCGGCCGACTCGACCGCCGGGATCTGCGCCCGGCTCACCCGCTTGCGGAAGATCCAGTAGGTGAATCCCTGGTAGGCGAGGATGAGCGGCAGGAAGATCAAGGCCACCCAGCTCATGATCGTGAGCGTGTAGGCCGACGACGACGCGTTCTCGATCGTGAGGCTGTTCGCCGGATCGTTGGAGGCCGGCATCACGTCGGGGAAGAGCGCGAAGAACAGGCTCAGCACCGCGACGGCGATGGTCACCGCCATCAGCGCGAACGAGACGCCCTCGCGCCCACGCGCGTTGGCCAGCACCGCCGCGATCAGGGTCACCGCCGCCACCGCCGAGAGCAGAACGGATGCGAGGGTGCCGTAGGCGACGGATGTCCAGAGCAGGAACGCCGCCGCCACCACGATGGTCGCGACCCCGGCCCGGGTCGCGAGCCGGCGGGCCCGCAACCGGATGTCGCCGTCGGTCTTCAGCGACACGAACACCACACCGTGCGTGAAGAACAGCAGCAGTGTCGTGAGACCGCCGAGGAGCGCGTACGGGTTCAGCAGCCCGAAGAAGGTGCCGATGTAGTCGTGGTTCGCATCGAGCGGCACCCCGGCCACGATGTTCGCGAACGCCACGCCCCAGAGGAAGGCGGGCACGGCCGAGCCGATCACGATCATCCGGTCGAAGCGGCGCTTCCAGGCCGCCTCGGGGCGCTGGTGGCGGTATTCGAACGAGACCCCGCGGAGGATCAGGGCGAGCAGGATGAGCAGCAGCGGCAGGTAGAAGCCGCTGAAGAGGGTCGCGTACCACTCCGGGAAGGCCGCGAACAGCGAGGCGCCGGCCACGATCACCCAGGTCTCGTTGAGGTCCCAGACCGGGCCGATGGTGTTGATCAGCACGCGCCGATCGGTGTCGTCGCGGCCGAGGAAGGGCAGCGACATCCCGACGCCGAAGTCGAAGCCGTCGAGCACGAAGTACCCGATGAAGAGGAAGCCGACGATGCAGAACCACAGGACTGTCAGATCCATCATGTCTCCCTAGTAGACCGTCGCCTCGTGGCGGACGTCGCCCGACTCCGGATCGGGTTCGGGCACGTCGTCCGGCCCCTTCTGGATGGCCTTCTTGATCAGCTTGAACTCGACCACGGCGAGGGTGCCGTAGATCGCGGTGAACGCGATCAGCGAGATCAGCACGTCGAGGCCCGTGATGCCGGGCGAGACCGCGTCGGAGGTCTTCAGCAGGCCGAACACGATCCACGGCTGCCGGCCCATCTCGGTGAACACCCAGCCCACGATCATCGCGCCGAGCGAGAGCGGGAAGGCCCAGACGGCCACTCGCCAGAGCCACCGCCAGCGCGGGCTGCGCCCCTTGCGGGTGAGCCAGAGGCCCACGACAGCGATGAGCACGTGCAGCATGCCGAGGCCGATCATCCAGCGGAAGGCCCAGTAGGTGACCCAGATGGTGGGGGTGTAGTCGCCCGGGCCGTAGAGCTGCACGTACTGCGCCTGCAGGTCGTTGATGCCCTCGACCGTGCCGTCGAAGGTGTGCGTGGAGAGGAAGCTCAGCAGGTACGGCACACGGATGCTGAACAACTCGTGCACTCCGTCGGGAGTGCCGAGCGTGAAGATCGAGAACGACGCATCCGCCCCGGTCGAGGTGCGGTAGAGCGCTTCGGCCGCCGCCATCTTCATGGGCTGCGTCTCCACCATCGCAAGTCCCAGCTGATCGCCCGACAGGACGGTGAGGATGCCCGCACCCACCATCATCCAGAGCCCGAACTTCAGCGCCGGGCGCATCGTCTCGAGGTGCTGGTTGCGGTAGAGGTGCCAGGCGGCGGTGGCGATGATGAGGCCCGCCGTCACCATGAAGCAGGCGAAGATCGTGTGCGGGAAGGCCGCGACCGCCACCTTGTTGGTGAGCAGCGCACCGATGTCGGTGAGTTCGGCGCGACCCTTCGCCTCGTTGATGTCGTAGCCGACCGGGTTCTGCATGAACGCGTTGGCGGCGATGATGAAGTAGGCCGAGAGGATGCTGCCGAGCGCCGTCACCCAGATGGTGGCGAGGTGCAGCTTCTTCGGCAGTCTGTCCCAGCCGAAGATCCACAACCCGATGAAGGTGGCCTCCAGGAAGAACGCGAGGAGGCCTTCGAGCGCGAGCGGGGCGCCGAAGACGTCGCCCACGAAGCGGGAGTAGTCGCTCCAGTTCATGCCGAACTGGAACTCCTGCACGATGCCGGTCACCACGCCCATGGCGAAGTTGATGAGGAAGATCTTGCCGAAGAAGCGGGTCAGCTGCAGGTACTTCAGGTGACCGGAGCGCACCCAGGCGGTCTGGAAGATCGCCACCGTGGTGGCCAGCCCGATCGTCAGGGGAACGAAGAGGAAGTGGTAGATCGTCGTCAACCCGAACTGCCAGCGGGAGAGCAGAAGCGGGTCGAGTAATTCGTTCACGGGGAACTCCTTGCGTCGACTCCGATTCTAGCTGCTTGTATACAAGCTTCCAAACTGTCCGGAGATTCCCACCGAAGACCCGCTAAGGTTCTTGCATGCCCTGTGGAATACAGCGATGAACGAGCTGCTGTCCTGGCTCCTGGATACCGTGCAGTCGGTAGATCCCCTGGTCAGGACGGTCTTAGCGGGGGTCGCGATGCTGCTCGAGACCAGCGTGCTGATCGGGCTCGTGGTGCCGGGAGACACCGTCGTCCTGGTGGCTTCGACCGCCGTCGACGGCCCACTTGAATACACGTCGCTGGTGGTCGTGGTGGTGATCGGGGCGCTCTGCGGCGAGAGCATCGGCTTCGCCATCGGGCGCTGGTTCGGGCCGCGGTTGCGGGCGAGCCGGGTGGGCCGGCGGATCGGCGAGAAGAACTGGGTGCGGGCGGAGACCTACCTCGCCAAGCGCGGCGGGATCGCCGTGTTCCTGTCCCGGTTCATCCCGGTGCTGCACTCCCTCATCCCCCTCACGGTGGGGATGAGCCCGATGTCCTACCGCCGGTTCATGAGCTGGACCGTGCCGGCCTGCGTGCTCTGGGCGTTCGCGTACGTGTCGGTCGGGGCGTTCGCGGCCGGGTCGTACCGCGAGCTCTCCCGCGACCTGCACTGGGCCGGCTACGCCTTCGTGGCCGCCATCGCCCTGTTCGTGGTGGCGGTCTTCGTGGTGAAGAAACTCATCAACCGGGCGGAGGCGCGGCACATGGAGTCGACGCCGGGCACGGACGAGGACGAGGGCGAGAGCGAGGCGGTCTCGTAGCGGCCGGGCGCCGTCGGGGGCTGACCCGCGCGCGGATCTGGACTATCGTCGGCGGCATGTGCCGCAACATCCGCTGCCTTCACAACTTCGATCCGCCCACCACCGACGACGAGGTGCGGGAGGCCGCGCTGCAGTTCGTGCGCAAGGTGAGCGGGTCGACGCATCCGTCGCGCGCGAACACACCTGCTTTCGAGGCGGCGATCGACGAGATCGCGGCGGCGACCCGCCGCATGCTCGACCAGCTCGTGACCGCGGCCCCTCCCAAGAGCCGCGAACTCGAGGCCGTAAAGGGCCGCGCCCGCCACGAGGCCCGCATGCAGCGCGAGGTCCGCCTCCGCACCGCCACCCCCACCGCCGCTGACGCGGCCGCGGCGCGGACTTCTCCGAATGAAACGGTGACCGCGGCCACATAGGGCCGCGGTCACCGTCTCATGTGGACTTGTCCGCACCACCGCGCACGAAAGCGCACGCAACGGGCCGTACTCGACGCCCCAGGGTGAGGAGCTAGAACAGCTTCACCTTGGCCAGCCAGTTCTTCGCGATCGTCGCGGCCGACTCCTGGTCGTTGACGCTCTGCGAGTTGAGGTCGACGAGGTCTTCGGCCGTGAGGGCGGCGCTGACCTTGTTGATGACCTCGGTGACCTCGGGCGTCGCCGCGTCGGTGTTGATGAGCGGCACGACGTTCGAGGCGAGGAACAGGCCCTTCGGGTCGGCCAGGGTGACGAGACCCGAGGTCTTGATGTTCGGGTCGGCGCTGTAGATGTTCACCATCTGCACGGTGTTGTCTTTCAGCGCCTGGATGGTCAGTGGTCCGCCGGAGTCCTCGATCGGCGTGAAGCCGACGGTGACGTCGTAGGTGCTCTTGAGGCCGTCGGGACCGTATGGGCGCGTCTGCAGCTCGGAGTTGCCACCGAGCGTGATGGGGGTGGTGACCTTCGAGAGGTCGGCGAGGCTCGTGACGTTGTTCGCCTCGGAGAACTCCTTGGTGACGTTGTAGGAGTCCTGGTCGGTCGCGGGCGACTGGTCGAGCACCTCGAGGCCCTCGGGCAGCGCGCCGGCGAGCGCGGCGTACACGTCGTCGCTCGTCTTGGCGGTGGTGTCGGGCTCGTAGTACTGCAGCAGGTTGCCGGTGTACTCCGGGAACAGCTGCACCTCGCCCGACTCCAGAGCGGGCAGGTAGGCGTCGCGCTGCCCGATGTTGAACTGGCGCGTCACCTCGATGTCGTTGGCTTCGAGCGCCTGAGCGTAGATCTCGGCGATGATCTCGTTGGAGTAGTACGCCTGCGACCCGATCACGATGGGGCCGGATGCTCCGTCGCTCGAATCCGATGTCGACGAGGTGTCGAGGGGATTACTCGACGCGCACCCTGCCAGCGCCACCACCGCACTGACCGCGACTAGCCCTGCGACGAGCCGGCCTTTCTTGATTGCTGTGAACATTGCTATTTCCCTGTGACGTCGAGGGTGCGGTACCGGAGCAGCCGGTCGTAGCTCTGCCAGCCCGGCGCGAGAACGTCGTCGCTGACCGCCCGGCCGTTGATCTCACCTC
>BADC01000009.1 GCA_000333435.1 Corynebacterium-like bacterium B27
GGGTGACCTCCCCCATCGTCTCGATCTGCACCCGGTAGCGCCCGGACTCGAGCACCAGCTCCTCGTGCAGCACGGTCGCGACGGTCATCGAGTCGGGATGCGTCGACCCCGCCAACCCCACCGCCTCACACACCTCGAGGGTCCTGTCGCACGCGGCGCGGAAGAACCACTGCAGGGGCAGACCCTTCGCGGTGATGGTGTCGTACTCGGCCCGGGTCACGGTGGCGTCGCGCACGGTCACCGGCGCCCACGGGAGCACGCGGATGTCGTCGAAACCGGCCTCGAAGACGATGCGCGCGGCCTCCGGGTCGGCGTAGAAGTTGAACTCCGCGCTCGGCGTGGTGTTGCCACGGTCGTTGTTGGAGCCGCCCATGATGACGAGGCTCTTCACCGTTGCCGGGAACGAGCGGTCTTTCACCACAGCGGTGGCGACGTTCGTGAGGGGCCCGATCGCGACGACCGTGACCTGCCCGGGCTCGTCGGCGCACAGCCGGATGAGGGCGTCGACGGCGTGCTCGCCGGCGACGGAGCCGAGACCGGCGGTGTCCAGCGCTCCGTGAGCCGTACGTCCGATCAGGCCGCCGACACCGTCTCCGTGCACCTCCGCCGCCGAAGTCCACGGCCGGAGCATGGGCCGTGTGCAGCCCCGGTGCACCAGCGTCTCCTCGCCCCGGCCGGCCGCCTTCACCGTCAGGAGCGCGTTCGCGACCTGCTGCTCGAAGTCGACGTTGCCGGCGACGATCGTGATGGCCCGCAGCTCGGCCGCCGGGTCGAGCAGGCCGAAGAGCAGCGCGATGCAGTCGTCCTGCGCCGTGTCGGTGTCGATGATGAGCGGGATGCTCATGCCGCCTCCCCCTGCTCGAAGTGCTCCCGCACGGTGGCGAGGTAGCGGTCGCGAGACGCGTCGTCGAGGAACGACGAGCGGAACGAGTTCTCCGCAAGTACCCGCAACGCGTCGCGGTCGAGGCCCGCCTCCGCGTGCAGAGCGGCGAAGGTGTCGCCGACGTAACCGCCGAAGTACGCGGGATCGTCGGAGTTCACCGACACGAGGAGGCCCACGTCGAGCATCCGCCCGATCGGATGACCGGCGAGCGCACCCACCACCTTCAGCCGCACGTTCGAGAGCGGGCAGACCGTCAATGGCACCCGCTCGGCCACGAGGCGCGCCACCAGGGCGGGGT
>BADC01000008.1 GCA_000333435.1 Corynebacterium-like bacterium B27
GACGGCACCGCCACCTCATCGGCGCCCTGCGCCGGTCGATGGCCACCACCGGGTACTCCGACCTCAAGGAGTTCCAGCGCATCGAAGTGGTTGTGGCTCCGTACCGGGTTCATTAGCGTGAGAGGGGACGGAGCTGGCTCCTAGCTCTGCGACGAAGGAGAGTCCCATGGCCACGAAGAGCTCGGTTTCCCATTCGACGAAGATCGGCCCGGAAGAGCGGGCAGCGGCGATCGAGACGCTCAAGGCCAAGGAGCTCGACATCCTCGTGGTCGGCGGCGGCATCGTCGGCACCGGCAGCGCTCTGGATGCCGTGACCCGGGGCCTGCGCGTCGGCCTCGTCGAAGCGCGGGACTGGGCATCCGGCACCTCCAGCCGCTCATCGAAGCTCGTGCACGGGGGCATCCGCTACCTCGAACAGCTCGACTTCCGGCTGGTGCGCGAGGCGCTCATCGAGCGCGGACTGCTGCTGCAGCGCATCGCCCCGCACCTCGTGAAGCCGGTGCGCTTCCTCTATCCGCTGCACAAGCGGGTGGTCGAGCGGGCCTACATCGGCGCCGGCATGCTGCTGTACGACATCTTCAGCTACTCCGGCGGTCGGCCGCCCGGGGTGCCGCACCACAAGCACCTCTCCCGGCGTCAGGTGCAGCAGCTCATCCCGAGCCTGTCGAAGAACGCGCTGATCGGCGGCATCACTTACTACGACGCGCAGGTCGACGACGCGCGCTACGTCGCGAGCCTGGCCCGCACGGCGGCGTCCTACGGGGCACACGTCGCCAGCCGGGTGCGGGTGGAGGGCTTCGTCAAGGTCGGCCAGCGCGTGGTCGGCGTGCAGGCGCACGACCTCGAGACCGGGGAGCGCTTCGAGATCCGCGCCAAGCAGGTCGTGAACGCCACCGGCGTGTGGACGGATGAGACGCAGGCCATGGTGGGCGAACGCGGCCAGTTCAAGGTGCGCGCGTCGAAGGGCATCCACCTCGTGGTGCCGCGCGACCGGTTCCAGGGCAAGGCCGGGCTGCTGCTGCGCACCGAGAAGAGCGTGCTGTTCGTCATCCCGTGGGGGCGGCACTGGCTGATCGGCACCACCGACACCGACTGGCACCTCGACAAGGCGCACCCGGCCGCGACCGCCGCCGACATCGACTACCTGCTCGAGCACGTCAACAAGGTGCTCGCCGTGCCGCTCACCCGCGAAGACGTCGAAGGCGTGTACGCAGGGCTCCGGCCGCTGCTCGCGGGCGAGAGCGACCAGACCTCGAAGCTCTCGCGCGAGCACCTGGTGGCGCACTCGGTGCCCGGCCTGGTGGTGATCGCGGGCGGCAAGTGGACGACCTACCGGGTGATGGCGAAGGATGCGATCGACGCGGCGGTCTCGGCCCTCGACGGCAAGATCTCGCCGTCGGTGACGCAGGACATCGCGCTGCTGGGCGCGGAGGGCTACCAGGCCGCCTGGAACAAGCGCGCCAAGATCGCCCGCAAGTTCGGGGTGCACACGGTGCGGATCGAGCACCTGCTGAATCGCTACGGCACGCTCACCGACGAACTGCTCGACCTCATCTCGGCCGACCCGACGCTCGCCGACCCGCTGCCCGGAGCCGACGACTACATCGGTGCCGAGGTGGTCTACGCCGCCTCGCACGAGAGCGCGCTGCACCTGGACGACGTGCTCGCCCGGCGCACCCGTATCTCGATCGAGGCCTGGGACCGCGGCGTGTCGGCGGCGCCGGTGGCCGCGCGCCTGATGGGCGGCGTGCTGGGCTGGGACGAGGAGACCACCGAGCGCGAGGTCGCCTTCTACCTCGAGCGGGTCGCGGCCGAGCGGGCCAGCCAGGAGCAGCCCGACGACGAGTCGGCCGAGCGGATCCGGCTGGAGGCGCCCGACATCGTGCCGGGGGACTGAAGGGCGCGTGGTGCGGCGTCGCGGTTGTGCACAGAGCCGGGACGGGCATCCGTTCTCCACAGGCTGACTCCTCACGGCGGGCGCACGAGCGGGCGGGCCTAAAATAGGAGTATCGCAATCGCGAATCTTCTAGAGGAGTCAGCACATGGTGGACGTTCGGCGAGTGAAGCTTCCCGGAGTGGGGGTGCTGCACACCTTCTACACCTCCGACGGCGGGAAGGTGGGCGTGATCGCCCACCGGTCCGGGCACAGCGACCTCATCACGTTCGCCGACGACGACGACGGGCCCGACGTGAACAAGGTGTCGCTGCGGCTGTCCGAAGACGAGGCGCACACCCTCGCCGAGTTGCTGGGTGGCACCCAGATCACCGAGTCGCTCACGGCGCTCGACCAGATCCCCGGACTCAGCATCGACTGGTTCACCGTCGACTACGAAGACCACATCGCGGGTCAGCCGCTCGGCAGCCCGGCCGAGCGCGGCATCGCGGGCCTCACCGTCGTGGCGGTGGTGCGCGGCGAGTCCACGAATCCGGCCCCCGCGCCCGACTTCAAGGTGTTCCCCGGCGACACCCTCGTGGTGGCGGGTTCGCCCGAGAAGGTGGCGAAGGCGTTCAACTTCTTCCGCACCGGGACTGCCAAGCCGAAGGTCGCGGTCGACGGTCCGCCCGGAAACTAGACGGCGCGGCGAATGCACCTAGGCCCCGACCTCCTCGTCCTCGGCGTCCTCTTCGTCCTCGCCTACGTCCTCGGGCG
>BADC01000007.1 GCA_000333435.1 Corynebacterium-like bacterium B27
CCGGTCGAGGCCCCCGCCCGAGAAGGGGCTGCCGGGCAGCGGGGTGCCGTCGCGGTCCAGCACCGCGACCGTGCTCGACGCGGTGCCGGTGGCGAAGATGCTGGTGCCGTTGTCGACCAGCCCGAACGCCTGGTCGAGGCCCAGGTCGCCGATGGTGCGCGCCTTGGTGGGGTCGGCATCCGGATACACGGTGAGGGTGCTCGTGTTGCAGTTGGCGAACCAGACCGAGCCCTCGTCGTCGAAGATCGTGCCCTGCGGCCAGTTCAGCGCGCCGGCGGTGATGCCGCTGCTGTCGGTGAGCGCGGTGCCGTCGGCGGTGAAGATCGAGACGCTGTTGTGCGGCGGCTGATCGGCGGTCGGGCAGCCGGGGTCGGGCGCGGCGAAGCCGTAGTTCGACACCCAGACGTCGCCCGTGGCGGGATTGATGGCCACGCCGAAGCCGGAGCCGCTGAGGCCGCCCCCGGTGTACGGCGATCCGTCGGTGAACTGACCGGTGGGGGAGAACTTGAAGAGCTCGTCGCTGGAGCACACGCCCACGTGCGGGTCGGCGCCGTACTGCTAGTTGTTGTTGACCCAGAGGTTGCCGTCGCTGTCGATCGCGAAGTTGCCCGGCCCGTCGAGCGACTGTCCGTCGCCGTCGAAGCGGAGGGCGAGCGTCCAGGCATCCGGCGCCGTGGCGAGACCGGGCTGGCTCGGCAGCGCGCCCTGCTGGGCGAGGTCGAACAGGGGAACGACGGCGCTCGCGGGACTCTTGGCGATGGCGGCGAAGGCCCGGAACGTGTCGACCGGCTCGTCACCATCCGCGGGTGTGGCAGCGGTGAGCAGCTCGGCGCAGGCGCCGTCGTCGGCCACGCAGGCCGCGAGCATGCCGACCAGCGACTGGAAAGCAGGCAGCGTCGACGTCTCGGAGCCGTTGGGGGAGGACGAGATGACGGTGGCGAGCTCCCCGGTGTGCGGGTCGACAAGGTTCCCCGCCATGGCCGCCGAGTTCTGCACGCCGGGAGCGGTACCCACGACGCCGTCGGCGCCCACGAACTGGGCCATCGCGAATCCGGTGGCCACGGTGGTGCGCTCGTTCACCGCGACCGCGGAGAGATTCTCGGGCGCCGCAGGATCGGCGATCACGGCCGCCAAGACGGCCTTCTGCGCCGTGCCCTCGGGTGTGGCGACGAGGTAGATCACAGCGTCGTCGTCGACCGTGTCGCGCGACAGCGACACCGCGAAAGCGCCGCCCTCTGCGGTGTCGGCGCGCCCGAGGGTCGTCGGCTGCCGGTCGGCGTCGCCCGATTCATAAGCGGTCACCGTCCAGCCGTCGGCCTGCGGATGCGCGGCCAGCGGCGCGACCACACCGCTCACGGTCGCGGCGGCGGCTGACTCGGTGCTGCAGGCGGCGAGGCCGGCTCCGGCCAGTGCCAGCACTGCCGTCGCCGTGATCAGGGAGCGGACGGATCGCCGGGTGCGCGTTTCAGGCATGAATTCCCCCAATTCCGACCCGAGTCTATGGGCCGAGAGGCCTCTCGATAGGATGAGTTGTGATGGAAATTGAAATCGGCCGGGCCAAGCGTGGCCGTCGCGTCTACGCCTTCGACGACATCGCGGTGGTGCCGTCGCGGCGCACCCGCGACCCGCAGGACGTCTCGGTGAACTGGTCGATCGACGCCTACCACTTCGACATCCCGGTGCTCGCCGCCCCGATGGACTCCGTCGTCTCGCCCCGCACCGCGATCATGATCGGGCAGCTCGGCGGCCTCGGCGTGCTCGACCTCGAGGGCCTGTGGACCAGGTACGACGACCCCGAGCCGCTGCTCGAGGAGATCCGCACGCTGCCCGAGGGCAAAGCCACGCAGCGCATGCAGGAGATCTACGCCGAGCCGATCAAGCCCGAGCTCGTCACCGCGCGGCTCGCCGAGATCCGCGCATCCGGTGTCACCGTCGCCGGCGCCCTCTCGCCGCAGCGCACCCAGGAGCTCTACGAGACGGTGGTGGCCGCCGGTGTCGACCTCTTCGTCATCCGTGGCACCACCGTGTCGGCCGAGCACGTCTCGAAGACCGTGAACCG
>BADC01000006.1 GCA_000333435.1 Corynebacterium-like bacterium B27
TGCGCGAGCGAGTACCGGCTCATCTGTTCGTGGACGAATCGATATGCCTCCGCCGGCACTGCGACGCCGTCGACGAGCACACGCAGTTCGGGTACCGTGTCGGCGTCGAGGAACGGGATGACGAGGATGGCGCGTTCGGTGTCGACATACGCGAAGGTGTCCGGAATGAGCGGTAACCGCTCGCGCAATGCCCTGCCCTCGTGTCGTCCGCCATCGAGGGCACGCGGCAGGGCGGGCAGGATGCAACTGAGGATTCCCTCGGGTGCGGGTCGGGGATCGGGAATCGCCACGCGTGTGCCGTCGGCTGTGGTCCAGTGGTCCAGCGGCACGGATGCGCTGGCTACCGGCGCGCCGGCCAGCGGTTCGCGGGCCTCCACACCGCCGGGATTCGTCGTGATCGTATAGGCGAGCACGTCGAAGGCCGGCACCACCGTCTCGAAGACCGCGGGGACGCCGGCCTCGGCCGTCGCCGTGCCCACCGACTGCAGCGGAACCATACTGCCTGCGTCTCTCAACCTGGCCGGCACGTGGTCCTGCAGGGGCACCCGCACCCGAGCGGGCCGCGGGCCCGGATTGCAGAGAAACAGGTGCAACTCGTCCGGCCCACCCCGGAGGTACCAATCGACCGCTCCGAGTTCGACCTGCGCGCCGCCGGCGATGTCGACGGCGGGGGTCTGCGCATGCGCTGCCGCCCAGGCGAGCCACCAGCGGTATTCGTCCCGTATCGGGTCCGGCAGATCCCGCGGCGGAAGGGTGGGGAGCGTTGGAGCACCGCCGATCGCGACCGCCGACAGGAGGCCGAATCGCCAGCCCCACCAGTCGAACGTCTGACCGAGAACGGTGTCTTCGACGCAGATCTGACTCATGCGCCCCGCCAGTGGATGATTGAGCTCGGCCGGCAGGAAGCGGAAGTTCTGGCTCCACCAGGCCTGTTGACGTGACCCGTTGGCGTTCAGGCGCTCGGCGCTCAACTCGGGGTAGAGCGCGCCGCCCCATTCGGCCTGTTGCTCCCAATAGCCTTCGTGCTGGCTGATGCCGCGAAGGCCCCAGGTGCCATCCTGCTTCTGGCCGTAGTAGCCCTGCAGATGCAGGCCCGGAAAGCGTGCATGCAGCGCTGCAATCATGCTTTGACCCCGCAACCAGCCGGCATGGCCGCCACGCCCGGGAAGGTGGCCGTGATGACCATGCTGAGGATCGAGCCGGTGGTGATGCGCACGGGGCCGAGCACCACCGCATCCGAAAGACCCACGCTCATGGTCTTCGTGTCGCCGCCGATGAAGAAGAGGTAGAGGTAGCGCAGGGCGATCGCGAGACCGATGCTCACGATCATCGCCTGCACGAGCCTCACCCCCTTGCGTCTCAAGGGTTTCCAAAGCAACCAGTCCTGCAGGTAGCCGAAGACGCCACCGAGCACGAGGGCGATGAGCATGGCCACGAAGATGTTGATGCCGAGGATGACCGCGACGATCCAGGCGATGATGGCGCCGAAGGTCACCATCTCGCCGTGCGCGAAGTTGTTGAGGCCGGTGGTGCCGAAGATGAGGGTGATGCCGATGGCGGCCAGGGCGATCAGCAGCCCGAAGTTGAGGCCGGCGGCGAGACGTTGCAGGAACTGCTCGAAGAAGCCGGTGGTCTGGCGGGTGTCCACGCCGAGCGGGAAGGATCGGGTGATCGTGTTGGTCTGCCACTCCGTCGCGGCGACCTCGGCCGTGTCGCGGTCGGGGTCGCGGAGCGTGACGCCGTCAGGCAGGGTGTCGGCGTCGAGGGTGACCGTGTAGTCGCCCTTGCCGGGAACCACGACCGACCAGCGGCCCGTGTCGTCGGTGGTCGCGGTCTCGCTGAAGCCGCTGCCCTCCACCGTGATCTCGGCGCCTTCGACGAGCGTGTCGCCGTCGCGCAGGATGCCGCCGATCGTGTACGTGGTGGTGAAATCACCGGAGTCGGTGGGTGCCGGTGTCGGCGCCGGGGTCTCGGTGGCCTGTGCCGAGAAGGCTGCGGAGCCGAGAACGACACCCAGGCACAGCGCGAGCGCGGCGAGGATCATCGTGGTCAACCGGACTCCACGTCCGAGACGGATACCTGTGAGCAAAAGACAGCACCTCCTGGTAGGAGATCAACGGGTGCAGCGCTGATCTCCGTGCCGATGGTCGAGCGACTTTGGACGACCATACAGTCGATTTGTGTCCACCGTGTTTCAACTGGCCACCTGAATCGACGTTCGTCATTTCTACACGGAATAGCGCCGACCGCCTAACGGTTACCATGAGAACGACAAATGGCGCGTGAGGGAGAAGCAATGGACCAGCCGGATCCGTTCGGTTTCGTGGGATTGACGTACGACGACGTGATGCTTCTTCCCGGCCATACCGACGTGATTCCGAGCGAGGCCGACACGACCTCGCGGCTCACCAAGCGCATCCAGGTCGCCACACCGCTGCTCTCGGCGGCGATGGACACCGTGACCGAGTCGCGCATGGCGGTGGCCATGGCCCGCCAGGGCGGGCTCGGTGTGCTGCACCGCAACCTCTCGATCATCGACCAGGCCGAGCAGGTCGACCGGGTCAAGCGGAGCGAGTCCGGCATGGTCACCGACCCGGTCACCACGACGCCCGACGCGACCGTGGCCGAGGTCGACGCGCTGTGCGGCGTGTACCGCGTGTCGGGGCTCCCGGTCGTCGACGGCAGCGGTGTGCTGGTGGGCATCATCACCAACCGTGACATGCGTTTCGTGTCGCAGTTCGAGAAGTCGACCACGCTGGTGCGCGACGTGATGACCCCCATGCCCCTGATCACGGCGCGCGTGGGCGTCGACCCCGACGACGCGGTCGCCATCTTCGCGCAGCACAAGATCGAGAAGTTGCCCATCGTGGATGACGCGGGCCGGTTGTCCGGTCTCATCACGGTGAAAGACTTCGACAAGAGCGAGAAGTACCCGAACGCCACGAAGGATGCGGCGGGGCGGCTGCGCGTGGGCGCCGCGATCGGCTTCTTCGGCGACGCCTGGCAGCGCGCCACCAACCTCCTCGACGCAGGCGTCGACGTGATCGTGGTCGACACCGCGAACGGTGACAGCGCGGGCGTGCTCGACATCATCCGCCGGCTGAAGAACGACCCGGCGTTCGCCGAGGTCGACGTCATCGGCGGCAACGTGGCCACCCGATCGGGCGCGCAGGCGCTGGTCGACGCGGGCGCGGACGCCATCAAGGTGGGCGTGGGCCCGGGCTCCATCTGCACCACGCGGGTGGTGGCCGGTGTCGGCGTTCCGCAGGTGACCGCCGTGTACGAGGCGTCGCTCGCGGCGCGCGAGTCCGGTGTGCCGGTGATCGCCGACGGCGGTCTGCAGTACTCGGGCGACATCGCGAAGGCGCTCGTCGCCGGCGCCGACACCGTCATGCTCGGCTCGCTGCTCGCCGGCTGTGACGAGAGCCCGGGCGACCTGGTGTTCGTCAACGGCAAGCAGTTCAAGAACTACCGCGGCATGGGCTCGCTGGGCGCGCTGCAGACCCGTGGTGAGAAGACGTCGTACTCGAAGGACCGCTACTTCCAGTCGGATGTGCCCTCCGACGACAAGCTGATCGCCGAGGGCATCGAGGGCCAGGTGCCGTACCGCGGCCCGCTCGCGAACGTCGCCTACCAGCTGGCCGGAGGCTTGCGGCAGTCGATGTTCTACACCGGCGCCCGCACCATCCCCGAGCTCAAGGCCAAGGGCAAGTTCGTGCGCATCACGGCGGCCGGGCTCAGGAGTCGCACCCGCACGATGTGCAGATGGTGGTGGAGGCGCCGAACTACCGCCGCTGAAGCCGTCGCTCGTGT
>BADC01000005.1 GCA_000333435.1 Corynebacterium-like bacterium B27
TCGTTCGCTAGTCAGCACGACCCAGCAGTTCCCGGAACCCGGGCGGCCTCGGCCGCCCGGGTTCTCTGTCTGCCGCGAACGGCGCCGCACGATGAGGCGCATCCGCCGGAGTAGAGTGACGCGGTGACGCCCGCACCGAACCCCGCCATCGCGGGTTCGGCCTCCGAGCGCTTCCGCGCCGGGCTCGTCTACGCCGTCATCGCCTACGTGCTCTGGGGCGTGTTCCCCCTCTACTTCCTGCTGATGCGGCCGGCCGGCGCGTTCGAGATCGTCGCCTGGCGCATCCTGTTCTCGCTCGCGTTCTGCGCGGTGCTGCTCACGGTCACCCGCGCCTGGCAGCCGTTCATCGCGATCGCGCGCCAGCCGCGGCTGCTGCTGTGGATGGGCCTGGCCGGCGCCCTGATCTACGTCAACTGGCAGACCTACATCATCGGCACGCTGGGCGGTCAGGTCGTCGAGACCTCGCTCGGCTACTTCATCAACCCGATCGCCACGGTGCTCCTCGGCGTGCTCGTGCTGCGCGAGCGGCTGCGGCGGATGCAGTGGGCCGCCATCGCGGTCAGTGCGATCGCCGTGGTCGTGCTCACCGTGGGTCACGGTAGCGTGCCCTGGATCGCGCTCGTGCTCGCCGCCTCGTTCGGCACCTACGGACTGGTGAAGAAGCACGTCGGCCCGCGGGTCGACGCGGTCAGCGGCCT
The DNA here is from genome assembly GCA_000333435.1 of Corynebacterium-like bacterium B27. Taxonomy (GTDB): domain Bacteria; phylum Actinomycetota; class Actinomycetes; order Actinomycetales; family Microbacteriaceae; genus Herbiconiux. The sequence goes on from BADC01000005.1 coordinate 699, forward strand.
CACCCTCGAGTCGCTCTGGATCGCACCCGTGGCGGTGGTTCAGGTCGTCGTGGTGAGCCAGACCACCGGCCTCGTCTTCGGCACGGTGGGTGTGTGGCACACGCTCATCCTGGTCTCCGCCGGCGTCGCCACCGCGATCCCGTTGCTGCTGTTCGCCGCGTCGACGCGGCGGTTGCCGCTCGTCTACGTGGGGTTCGTGCAGTTCATCGTGCCGATCCTGCAGTTCGTGATCGGGGTGTTCGTCCTGCACGAACCCATGCCCGTCGCTCGCTGGGTGGGGTTCGCGATCGTGTGGCTGTCGCTCGCCATCCTCATCGTCGACATGGTGCGCGCCGCCCGCGGATCGCGCGCCGCGGAGGGCGACGCCGAGCCGCAGCGGTAGTCTGAGGCGAGCATGACCCACCCCCATCGCCGAGCCCGCGGCAGGGCCGCCCGTGTCCTCGCCCTGGCGATGCTGTGTGCAGGCGCGCCTCTCGCGCTCGCTGCGTGCGTGGCTGCCCCGTCGCCCGAGCCGCCGGCGACACCCACCCCGGTGGCGTCGATGGCGCAGCCCATTCCGACCGGCGACGGCGTGCTCACCATCGGGGCGCTGGTGCCGCTCACCGGTCCCGACGCCGCCTGGGGCGCGGGCGCGCTCGCCGGCGTCGAGTTGGCGGCGCGCGACATCGATGAAGCCGGCGGGGTGCGGCACGCCTCGGTGATCGTGGTGCACGCCGACGCCGGCGACACCTCGAGCACGCGCGCCGCCGACGCCGTCGCCGCGTTCGCCGGCCGCGGGGTCGACGCCATCGTCGGCCCGCACGTTCCCGGTCTCGTCGACGCGGCGGATGCGGCCGCCGCCACGGCAGGCATCCCGGTGCTCTCGGCGGTCGCCCCGCCGGTCGCAGTCGACGACGCGTTCGCCGCCCGGCTCCGTTCCTCCGATCCGACGCTCACCGACACCCGCTACGCCGTCGAGAGCTACGACGCCACCGTGCTCATCGCGCTCGCCGCGCAGGCGGCCGGCGACGACGGCCGTGCGTCGGTCGCGGCGTTCCTGCCTGCCGTGACCGGTGGGGAGCTCGCCTGTTCGAGCTACGGCGAGTGCCTCGCGGGCCTGAAGGCGCCCGGGGGCATCCGCTATTCCGGTGTCACCGGTCAGCTCACGACGGATGCGACGGCTCCCGGCGCGGGGGCGCTCCGGATGCTCGGCCTGCGCCGCTGAGAGCGCGCTCACATCACCGGGAGGTAACGATTTGCCCGTGTTACGTGCCTGTAACACGAACGTATTGTTCCGTGGCGCAATGCCGCATAGCGTGAATCCACGGCAATTCTTCGAATTCGCCGAGAACTGCACATATTCACAAAAGGAGCACCATGAGCGTATTTGCGAAGGCCACGGCCTCGCGCTCGAAGCCCCTGTCGATCGTTGCGGGTGTCGCCGCGTTCAGTGCCACGGCTCTTCTGCTGGCATCCTGCGCGTCGACTCCTTCCACCGACGGCGGAGAGACCACAGCAGCCGCAGCACTGTGCGGCCCCGATGCGGCCACCGCAGCGGCCGACATCACGGCCGTCAAGCCCGAGGCGGCGCAGAGCCGCGACACGAAGCTGAAGATCGGCTCGATCCTGCCCACCACGGGTAGCCTCGCGTTCCTCGGCCCGCCCGAGATCGCCGGTGTCGACCTGGCTGTCGACGAGATCAACGCCTCGGCTCCTGGTGTGCTGGGCGGCAACGTCGAGGTCATCCACCGCGACTCCGGCGACACCACCACCGACATCGCGACGCAGTCGGCCACCGACCTGCTGAGCCAGGGTGTCTCGGGCATCGTCGGCGCCGCGTCGTCGGGTGTCTCGTTCACCTTCATCGACCAGGTGACGGGTGCGAAGGTCGTCCAGGTCTCGCCGGCGAACACCTCGCCCGACTTCTCGACCTACGCCGATGGCGGGTACTACTTCCGCACCGCCCCCTCCGACGTGCTGCAGGGCCGCGTGCTCGGCAACCTGATGGTGGGCGACGGCGCCACGAACGTGGGCATCATCTACCTCAACGACGCGTACGGCTCGGGCCTCGAGCAGAACGTCTCGACCGCCATCGAGAACGCCGGCGGCACCGTCGTGGCGTCCGAGGCGTTCAACGAGGGTGACAGCCAGTTCTCCTCGCAGATCGACGCCGTGCTGGCCGAAGACCCCGACGCCATCGCGCTGATCGCCTTCGACCAGACGAAGGTCATCATCCCCGAGCTCGTGGGCACCAAGGGCTACGACGGCAGCAAGGTCTACTTCGTCGACGGCAACCTGGCCGACTACTCGGCCGACTTCGACGAGGGCACCCTGAACTGCGCCAAGGGCACGCTCCCCGGCGTTCTCGCCGACGACGCGTTCAAGGCGAAGCTGCTCGGTGTGAACCCCGACCTGACCGACTTCAGCTACGGCGCCGAGTCGTACGACGCGGTCAACCTGATGGCGCTCGCCGCCGTCGCCGGTGGCGCCACGGATGGCCCGACCATCCAAGCGAACATGAAGGCGGTCTCCGAGGGCGGAACGAAGTGCACCTCGTTCGCGGAGTGCGCCGACCTGTGGCCGCCGGCACCGACATCGACTAAGACGGCGTCTCCGGACCCATCACCTTCGATGACAACGGTGACCCGACCGAGGCCTACATCGGTATCTACCAGTACGGCAAGGACAACACTTACGCGCCGCTGAACGTCGAGTTCGGCTCGCTCGCGAAGTAGTCTCCTCGCACACGAGGCCCGGCCCCTCCTCGGAGGGTGCCGGGGCTTTCTGCGTTCACGGCACCGGGCGCACGCCGGCTACGCCGACAGCAGCCGCCAGGCGCGATGCCACTCGGCCGGCGACGAGAAGTCGAACGGGTCGACGATCTCCATCCGTGACGGGGTGAGCAGATACCCGGAGACGGTGCCATCGGCGTGCCGGTAGTTGCCCGCCTCGACGTATGCCCCGGCGATCTCGCCACGGAACCGCCGCAGCGCCCGGCCACCGCCGTCGGAGAAGCGCAGCCCGGGTAGGCTCGGCTCGTCGGCCCCGCGCTCGTAGACGAGGCCGTTGCGGGCCGCGAAGGCGGCGAGACGGTACTCCAGCAGACAGGTGCGCGCCGCGGTGGCCCGGGCGCAGACGAGGGCACCGACCGCCGCCCCGGCGCTGAGCGCCGCCCCGAGGGCGATCAGCCGTGCATCCGCCCCGGCGGAGGCGAGAGCAACCGTCAGGGCCGCCGACACCGTCAGCAGGGCCGTGTAACTCACCCCGCCGAGGCAGGGCCGCACCCGCACCGGCGGACCGCTCACGCGGGCGCACCCACGGCGGTAGGCGCGCAACTCGTCCGGGTCGGCGGGGGAGAGCAGGGGAGCGGTGTCGAGCATCAGATGAGAATACCTCATCTGAGTCACAACTGGCGGTGTCAGTGCCCCTGATCGGCGGCGAGCGTGCCCAGGTACAACTCGATCACCTTCGGGTCTTTCATCAGCTCGCGGCCGGTGCCGGTGTAGGCATCGCGGCCCTGGTCGAGCACGTAGGCGCGGTCGCAGATCTGCAGGCAGCGCCGGGCGTTCTGCTCCACCATGATGACGGAGACGCCGGCGCGGTTGATCTGGTGCACCCGCATGAACGTCTCGTCCTGCCGGACGGGCGAGAGACCGGCGGACGGCTCGTCGAGCAGCAGCACCGAGGGCTCCATCATGAGGGCACGCCCCATGGCCACCATCTGCCGTTCACCGCCCGAGAGCGAGCCCGCCCGCTGCTTGCGCCGCTTGCCGAGCTCGGGGAACAGGGTGGTGACGAAGTCGAACCGCTCGGCGAAGATCGACGGCTTCTGGAACAGCCCCATCTCGAGGTTCTCCTCGATGGTGAGGCTCGGGAAGACGTTGTTGTTCTGCGGCACCATGCCGACGCCCTTGGAGACGAGCTTGTTGGCCTTGAGGCCGGTGATGTCCTCGCCCTTCAGCAGCACGCGGCCGCCACGGATCCTGATCTGCCCGAAGATCGCCTTCAGCACCGTCGACTTGCCGGCGCCGTTCGGGCCGATGATGCCGATGAGCTCGCCCGGGTAGGCCTCGATCGTGCAGCCGTTCAGGATGTTCACGCCGGGCAGGTAGCCGCCCACCAGGTCTTCGGTCTTCAGCACGGCCTCGCCCCGGTCGGTGGGTGCGAGCGTGTGGGTGGCGCGCTGCGGCGCAGACGACTCCTCGGCGAGCAGGTTCGTCTCGGCGTTCTTCTCGTTCGGGTTCTCGTCGGTCATGACTTCTCCTCGCCGTAGCCGGATTCGCCGGCCTCCGGATGCGCTTCATGCGCCTTGCGCTCGGCCTCGAGCACAGGGTTCGGGCCGTCTTCCATCAGGTCGCCCAGGTCTTCGTCGTGGTGCGCGCCGAGATAGGCGTCGATCACGGCGGGGTCTTTCATGACCGTCTCGGGCGGGCCCTCGGCCACCACCCGGCCCTCGGCCATGACGACCACCCAGTCGGAGATGTGGGTGACCATGTGCATGTCGTGCTCCACGAAGAGCACGGTCGTGCCGTCGGACTTCAGGTTCTTGATGTGCCCGAGCAGCGACTGGGTCAGCGCCGGGTTCACCCCCGCCATCGGTTCGTCGAGCATGATGAGGCGCGGGTTCGACATCAGTGCGCGCGCCATCTCGAGGAGCTTCCGCTGGCCGCCGGACAGGGAGGCCGCGTAGTCCTCGCGCTTGGCGTCGAGCTTGAAGCGGGCGAGGAGCTCGTCGGCGCGAGCCGTGTTCTCCTCCTCCTGCTTGCGCCAGATGCCCTTGAACAGCGACGCGAAGAGCTTCTCGCCCTTCTGGCCGGTGGCGCCCAGCAGCATGTTCTGCAGCACCGACAGGCGCCCGAGCGACTTCGTGAGCTGGAAGGTGCGCACCATGCCGGCCCGCGCCACCTTGAACGCGGGTACACCCGCGAGCGACGTGCCGTCGAACTCCCAGGTGCCGGTGTTGGGCTTGTCGAAGCCGGTGAGCAGGTTGAACATCGTCGTCTTGCCGGCACCGTTCGGGCCGATCAGGGCGGTGATCTGACCACGCGGGATCTCGAGGTGGTCGACGTCGACGGCCTTGAGTCCGCCGAACTGCCGCGTCACATGGTCGGCGATGACGATGGGGTCGACCTTCGCGCATCCGGGGCCCACCTCGCCCTTGACGAGCGGGTGGCTGGAGACGACGGCGGATTCTGGATTAGACACTGAAGGACAGCTCCTTCTTGTTTCCGAAGATGCCTTGCGGCCTGAAGATGACGAGGAGCATCAGCGCGACACCCACGAGGATGAAGCGGATCTGGCCCGCCTGGGTGGTCGAGACGAAGCTCAGGGCGCCCGACTCGATGGCGCCGTACAGGATGCCCTGGGTGAGCGAGAGCACGACCCAGAAGATCATCGAACCGACGATCGGGCCGAAGATGGTGGCCGCGCCGCCGAGGAGCATGATCGTCCAGATGAAGAACGTGAGGCCGGTGGTGTAGTTCGCCGGCTGCACCGCTCGGGGCAGGATGAAGATGATGCCGGCGATCGAGCCGAGACCGCCGCCGATGATGAGGGCCTGCATCTTGTAGGCGTACACGTTCTTGCCGAGCGAGCGCACCGCATCCTCGTCTTCACGGATGCCCTTCACCACGCGGCCCCAGGGGCTCCGCATGAGCAGCCACACCAGAACGCTCGCGAGCGCCACGAGCACCCAGCCGACGATGCGCACCCACCAGTCGTACTGGTTGTAGACGAACGGCCCGAAACCGTAGGTGCCTTCCGGGATGGGGTTGATGGCGGCGAAGGTGCCCTTGAACCCGGAGAGGCCGTTCGCGGCGCCGGTGAAGTCGGTGAGCCCCGTCGTGGTGACGATGTACCGCACCACCTCGGCCGCCGCGATCGTGACGATGGCCAGGTAGTCGGCTCTCAGCCGCAGCGTCGGGATGCCCAGGATGAACGCGAAGATCACCGAGCACACGATCGCGCAGAGGATGGCGACGATGAGCGGCGCACCCGCGAGCGTCGGGATGGCGAAGGCGTACGCGCCGATCAGCAGGAACGCGGCCTGACCGAAGTTCAGCAGACCCGTGTAGCCGAAGTGGATGCCGAGACCGATGGCGGCGAGCGCGTAGGCCGCGGTCGTCGGGCTGATGATCTCGCCGACGGCATTGCCGAAGATGTTTCCCCAGTCCATGTGTCGCCTCCCTTAACCGATTCGTTCTTTGCGGCCGAGGATGCCCTGGGGTCGCACGAGCAGCACCACGATGAGCACCACGAGGGCCGCCGCGTACTTGAGGTCGGCCGGGATGAAGAGCGTCGAGAGCTCGACGAACAGTCCGACCACGAGCGAACCGACGAGGGCGCCGTANGCCGAACCGAGCCCGCCGAGGGTGACCGCGGCGAACATCAGCAGCAGCACCTGGAAGCCCATGTCCCAGGAGACCTGGCGGTAGAGGCCGAGCATGACGCCCGCCAGTGCGGCGAGCGCTCCGGCGAGCACCCAGACGATGCGGATGATGCGGTC
>BADC01000004.1 GCA_000333435.1 Corynebacterium-like bacterium B27
GGCCGCGCTCGTGCTGCGCGAGGCCGGCATCACGGCGCCGATCTTCGCCTGGATGCACGACCCCGACGCGCTGTTCGGCGACGCCGCGGACGCCGACATCGATCTCGGCATCTCGGCCGTCTGGCAGCTGGACGCGATCGCGGCGGCCGGGGCGTCGCGCGCGCCGCGCGTGCACCTCAAGGTCGACACCGGGCTGAGCCGCAACGGCGCCACCGAGGAGGACTGGCCCGGGCTCGTCACTGCCGCGCTGGAGCACGACCGGCGCGGGGCCGTGCGGTTGCACGCCGCGTGGTCGCACCTGGCCGACGCCTCGCCGGAGGACGACGAGGTCGCGCTGGGCCGGCTGCGCCGTGCCGTCGCGGTGGCCGAGGAGCTGGGGGCACGATTCGAGGTGCTGCATCTCGCGGCGAGTTCCGCGGGCATCCGGATGCCCGAAGCCCGGCTCGATCTCGTGCGCTTCGGCATCGCCGCGTACGGCATCTCGCCGTTCGACGACCGTTCCGCGCGTGACCTCGGGCTCCGCCCGGTGATGACGTTGCGGGCGCCCGTGGTCTCGACGAAGCGCGTTCCGGCGGGCCACGGCATCTCCTACGGTCTGGTGTACCGCACCGCGCGGGAGTCGACGCTGGCGCTGGTGCCGCTCGGGTACGCCGACGGCATCCCGCGGATCGCGACCGGCCGCGGCGAGGTCTGGATCAACGGGCGCCGCTACCCGATCGCCGGGCGGATCGCGATGGACCAGTTCGTCGTCGACGTGGGCGACGACGAGGTCTCCGCGGGTGACGAGGTGATCGTGTTCGGTGAGGGCGACGACGGCGAGCCGACGGCGGAGGACTGGGCCGGCTACGCCGGCAGCATCGGCGACGAGATCGTCGCGCGGGTCGGCGCGCGCGTCGAACGCGTGTACCGCGGTGAGAACCGGGACGCCGCGTCGGCGCCCATTCCGGAGTCCGGGTCGTGACGGATGCGCGGGGCGCCGTCGCCGGCCTCGAACCCGAGCTCGAGGTGGCGACGCCAGAGGAGATGCACGCGCTCGGGCGGCGGGTGGCGGCGCTCCTCCGCGCGGGCGACGTGGTGCTGCTCTCGGGCGACCTCGGGGCGGGCAAGACGACGTTCACCCGCGGGCTCGGTGAAGGGCTCGACGTGCGGGGGCCGGTGACGAGCCCGACCTTCGTGCTGGCGCGCACGCATCCGTCGCTCTCGGGCGGCCCGGCGCTCGTGCACGTCGACGCCTACCGCCTGGGGAGCGCGCTCGAGCTCGACGACCTCGACATCGACTTCGCGCACTCGGTGGTGGTGGTGGAGTGGGGCGCCGGGCTGATCGAGGCGCTGACCGAGTCGTACCTCGCGATCGAGATCGACCGCCCGCATGGCGGCGGCCCCGCCGCCGACCCCGGTGCCGCCGCGGAGGAGCCGATCGAACCGCGCGCCGTGCGCATCCACGGCTCCGGCCCGCGCTGGGTCTGAGCGCGTTCGCGGGGTCGCCCAAATGGGCTACCCCCACCGCTGGGAAGAACACTTTGCGCGACCCCGCGGGCTCCGCGTGGTGAGCGGCTCCCGCGGGGTCGCCCGAATGGGCTTCCGCGCCAGGCGGGAAGGGCACTTTGCGCGACCCCGCGGGGCGCAGGGCGGCGCGCCCGCCGCGTTAGGCTCGATGTGTGTTCCTCGCCATCGATACCTCCGCCGGAACCTCGGTCGCCGTGGCCGACGGCGAGATGGTGCTCGCCGAGCGCTCCACCGAGGACACCATGCGCCACGCCGAGGTGATCGGGGAGATGATCGCGGCGGTGCTCGACGACGCCGGGGTGCCCCCGGCGCGCATCCGCACCGTCGTCGCGGGCATGGGGCCGGGGCCGTTCACGGGCCTCCGGGTCGGCATCGCGGCCGCCCGCGCGTTCGCGCTCGGCATCGACCGGCCCGTGCTCTCGGTGGTCAGCCATGACGCCGTCGCGCTCGAGGAGTGGTCGGCCGGTGCGCGCGGTCCGCTCCTGGTGGTGACGGATGCGCGCCGCCGCGAGGTCTACTGGTCGAGCTACGACCTCGACGACGACGCTCCGGTGCGTTCCGACGGCCCGGCGCTCTGCAAGCCCGACGAGGTTCCGTATCCCGAGTTCGAGCGTATCGACGCCACCCAGGTCAGCGCCGGTGCGCTCGCCCGCGTGGCCCTCCTGCACCAGCAGCGCGGCACGGCGGAGGAGTACGGCGAGCCGCTCTACCTGCGCTCGCCCGACGTCACCATGCCGGGCCCCCGCAAGCGGGTGACCCCGTGAGCTGGGAACTGCGGCGGGCCGGCGAGGGCGACCTCGACGCCATCATGGCGCTCGAGGAGGCGTCGTTCGAGAACGACGCCTGGTCGCGGGATTCGATGCGGCGCGAGCTCGCGAGCCCCCAGTGCTACTACCTGGTGGGGCTGGATGCGGACGGCGCGAGCACGGAGATCGCGGGCTACGCCGGCCTGCTCTGCCCGAGCGGCGCGGCTGACGCCGACATCCAGACCATCGCCGTCGCCGAGAGCGCACGCGGCCGAGGGCTCGGGCGGCAGCTGATGCAGCGGCTCCTCGCCGAGGCGGCCACCCGCCGGGCGAAGACGGTGTTTCTCGAGGTGCGCGCCGACAACCCGGTCGCGCACGGGCTCTACGTCTCGCTCGGCTTCGCCGACATCGCCGTGCGGCCCGCCTACTACCAGCCCGACGGGGTGGATGCGATCGTGATGCGGGCCGAACTGTCCGCCCCGGGCGCGGCGCTCGCGGCAGAAGGGAACTCCCGATGAACGCGGCCGAACCCGTTGTGCTCGGCATCGAGACCTCCTGCGACGAGACCGGCGTGGGCATCGTGCGCGGCTCGACCCTGCTGGCCAACGTGATCGCGTCGTCGATGGACGAACACGCCCGCTACGGCGGCGTGGTGCCCGAGGTCGCGGCGCGCGCCCACCTCGAGGCGATGAACCCGACCCTCCAGGCCGCGCTCGCCGAGGCCGGCCTCGGGCTCAGCGACATCGACGCCATCGCCGTGACGAGCGGCCCCGGGCTCGCCGGAGCACTCATGGTGGGCGTCGGAGCCGCGAAAGCACTCGCCGTCGCCACAGGAAAACCGCTCTACGCGGTCAACCACCTGGTGGGTCACGTCGGCGCCGACGTGCTCGCGGCCGAGTCGCTCGAGTACCCGACCATCGCCCTGCTCGTCTCGGGTGGTCACACCTCGCTCCTCCTCGTGCGCGACCTGGTCGACGACGTCGAGCTCCTCGGCGAGACCATCGACGACGCCGCCGGCGAGGCCTTCGACAAGGTGGCGCGCGTGCTCGGCCTGCCCTACCCGGGCGGCCCGCAGATCGACCGGGCGGCTCTCGGGGGCGACCCCGACGCCATCCGCTTCCCCCGCGGATTGATGCAGGCCAAAGACCTCGAGAAGCACCGCTACGACTTCTCGTTCTCGGGCCTGAAGACGGCGGTGGCGCGGTGGGTCGAACGCGCCGCCGACGCGGGGGAGCCGATCCCGGTGGCGGATGTCGCGGCCAGCTTCCGCGAGGCGGTCGTCGACGTGCTGCTCACGAAGGCCTTCCGGGCCTGCGCCGACTTCGGCATCCCGCGGCTGCTGCTCGGCGGTGGAGTGGTGGCGAACGCGCGCGTGCGCGAGGTGGCCGCCGAGCGAGCGGATGCCCAGGGCGTGACCCTGCGCATCCCGCCGCTGTCGCTCTGCACCGACAACGGGGCGATGATCGCCGCGCTCGGGGCGCAGCTGATCGGCGCCGGCCACGCGCCCTCCGACCTCGGGTTCGGCGCGGATTCGACGCTGCCGGTCACCGAGATCCAGATGCGCTGAGCGCGTGCCGCGAGCCCGAAGCAGCACTGGGGCGACCTCGTGTGACGGGGCTCATTGACACTTTCTCATCGGCCCTGCCACGATAGTGCCGTCATCGTTTCCCACGACATTGGAGTTCCCGTGACCGAACCCACGCCCGCGTACTCGGCGGCACCCGTCGCCCGCAAGACGAACGTGCTCGCCATCGTCTCGCTGGTGATCTCCATCCTCGGCTTCACCGTGATCGCGATCATTCTCGGGGCGATCAGCCTCAGCCAGATCAAGAAGACCGGGGAGGCCGGCCGCGGGCTCGCCATCGCCGGCATCATCATCGGCGCGGTGGAGCTCGTGCTCGGCATCATCCTCATCATCGTGTCGATCGCACTCGTCGCGTCGAATCCCAACGTCACCACGTATTGAGCCGCCCTCGCGGGCGGCGCACAGGCGTCTGCCCGTACGCTGGTTCCACGATCGCAGAAAGCGGCCGGCAACGGCCCGAACAGAAGGGCGTTCTCCGTGAGCGACACGAACAACCCCACCCCTGAGGCCGGCGAGCCGGTCACTCCGCCCGTGACGCCGCCCGAGACCGGGAGCGTTCCGCCGGCCCCGCCGGTGCCGCCGGCACCCCCGGCTGCGCCCGCCGCTCCCGCGTACTCGCCGCCGCCCGCGCCCAGTGCTCCCGCGTACGGTGCGCCGGCGGCACCACAGCCGCCCACCGGTGGCTACCAGACGCCCGCGGCGCCGGGCGGGTACCAGCAGCCTGCTCCCGGCGGCTATCAGCAGCCGGCCCCCGGCGGGTACCAGCAGCCGCCGGCCGCGGGCTACCAGACCCCGCCGCCCGCCCCGGGTTACGGCCAGGCGCCGCCTCCCGGCTACCAGCAGCCCGGGCAGCAGCCGTACTACGGCTACGCGCCGGCTGCCACGCCGCCCATGAACACGCTCGCCATCGTCACGATCATCCTGGCCTTCGTGTTCTCGGTCGCCGGCATCGTGACGGGCCACATCTCGCTGAAGCAGATCGACCGCACCGGCGAGTCGGGCCGCGGGCTCGCCAAGGCCGGCCTCATCCTGTCCTACGTCTTCACGGGGCTGTGGGTGCTCGGCATCATCGCCTACATCATCTTCATCGTGGTGATCGTGGCCGCCGCCGGCTCGGGAGCGATGTACTCGAGCTACTGAGCAGCCGGGTGACGCGCCTCAGGAGGCCGTCACCCTCATCCGGCCACCCGGTCGACCAGCAGCGCCTCGTGCGCTCCGGCCACGCGGGTGAGGATGAGGGTGGCGGCCTCCGGCCCTTTCAGGCCGAGACGCGTCCGCAAGGCGGCGGGATCGACGTCGATGCCGCGCTTCTTGATCTCGAGGGTGCCGATGCGCCGTTCGCGCAACGCTCTCTTCAACTGCGCCTCGCCGGCAGGCAGCCGTTCGCGCACGTGGAAGGCGTCGGCGAACGGGGTGGCGACCAGCTCGTCGCCGGTGAGGTAAGCGATGTCGCGGGACAGCATCCCCGCACCGAGACGCTCGCCGAGGGCGCCGATCAGGCGGGCGCGGATGACGGCGCCATCCGGTTCGTACAGGTATTCGCCGAGCTCGCGGGTCGGCAGGTCGGCGCTGTCGGCCTCGGCGCTCAGCTCGGCCGCTCCCGAGTCGTCGAGGACGAGCGCGGAGCGACGGATGCCCGGCCGTGCCAGCGCCCCGAACCACAGCCCCAGCTCGACCACCTGCCCGTCGACCGACACCCACTGCGCCTCGGCAGCGGCGGGGATGGCCGAGCGGTCGAAGCCAGGGCCGAGTTTGATGCCGGTGGGCATCCGCTCGGCCAGGGCGAAGGCGAAGTCGATGGTGGGGGAGTAGTCCTCCGGGCGGGTGAGGCGCCGGGTGTTCGCCGTGCCGGCGGTGCGGCGGGCGGGGTCGAGGTAGACGGCGGCGACGTCGTCGAGCGGGAACGTCTCGGCGTCGCCGAGCACCACCTCGGCCGTCGGGAAACCGGCGAGGTTGTAGGCGGCGATGACGGCCGTGACCTCGTCGCGCTCGACGGCGACGACCGGAAGGTCGAGGGCGGCCATTGCCAGCGCGTCGGCGCCGATGCCGCAGCCGAGGTCGGCGATGCGCCCGGCGCCCGGGCCGCTCGGGTCGGCGCCGCCGAGCCCGGCGTCGCGGAAGCGGCCTGCGTGAAGAGCTGCGACCTTCAGTCGCGTCGCCTGCTCGAGGCCGGCCGGCGTGTAGAGCAAGCGCTCGGCGAAGGCTCCGAACTTGGCACGGGCCTTCTCGCGCAACCGCGCCTGGGTCAGTACGGCGGCCACCAGCTCGGGGGGATGCCCCGCCTTGCGCAGCGCCGACACCTGCTGCACCGATCCACCCGCCGAGTACAGCGGCAGCGAGTCGAGCAACCGAAGCCCCTCGGGCGTCAGCAGTACCGCGAGCTCGCCCGAATCCACTGGGCTAGTCTACCGGGCGGCCCGAGCGAAGCCCGGGCCGCCCAGCAACCAGCACTGGCACTCACGTTGCGCGAGTGCCAGGAACGGCCCTAAACTCGGATTGCACTCTCGGTGGAGG
>BADC01000003.1 GCA_000333435.1 Corynebacterium-like bacterium B27
GGGCATCATGTCGGGCGCCGACATCGTGGCCTCGGTCGCGCTCGGTGCGCGGTTCACGCTCGTGGGCCGGGCGTACCTCTACGGTCTGATGGCGGGCGGCCGGCAGGGCGTCGACCGGATGATCGACATCCTCGGCACCCAGATCGCCCGCACCATGCGACTCCTCGGCGTCAACTCCCTCGAAGAGCTGAACCCCTCGCACGTGACGCAGCTCGAGCGCCTCGTGCCACGTGCCGTGGCGCCGGCTGCGGTCGCCGCGGCGGAGGCGGCACCCACGGCGGCCGCAGCCGCCCGCGCGCGCAGCGCCCGCACCGGCGCCGCCGCGACGAAGGCGCCGGCGAAGCCGGCCGCGTCCCGCGCCCGCAAGCCGGTCACGAAGGCCGAGGCGGCCACCGCCGCCGACGCCTGACGCCACCCCCACGCGTCCGTAACGACGGACATTCGGCCCGGAACGCGGGTACGACGGAGCGCCGACGGCGTGTCACGACGAGGTTCCGTCGTTCCGGGGCGCACGCCGCCCGCGTCGTTCGCGGCGCGGATGCGGCACCCCGGGCCGGCGGGCCGGCGGGGGGGGCGCGGCGCGGGTCAGGCGGTGAGCTCGGCGAGGAGGGGTGGGTTGGCGCCGGCGCGCGAGACGGTGATGGCGGCGCAGCGCACGGCGAAGGCGCCGATGTCGGCGAGCGCGGCCGCGTCGAAGGCGGAGCCGTCGCGGAGGGCTGCGGCCGGCGTGCCGGCGTCGAGCAGCTCGGCCAGGCGGAACACGAGCGCGCTCATCAGCGAGTCGCCCGCCCCGATGGTGTCGACCACCTCGACGTGCACGCCCGGAATCGCGACCCGATCGGTCGCCGTGGCGAGGATCGCGCCCTCGCCCCCGCGGGTCACGACCACCAGGGCCGGGCCGAGGGCGAGGATGCGCGTGACCGCCGCATCCACATCCGTCGCGAACTCCGGGTAGAGCCACGCCGCATCCTCATCGCTGAGTTTCACGACGGTGCTGAGGCCCGCGATCTCTGCGAACCGCTCGAGTGCCTCGGCGTGCGTGCCCACGAGGGCGGGCCGGATGTTCGGATCGAACGTCACCAGCGCCCCCCGCGCCGCAGCAGCCCGCACGGCGTCGACGACCGCGCGGCCGCCCGGCTCGATGAAGGCGCCGATCGAGCCGACGTGCACGATCTCGGCGGCCGGCACCGCGACATCCGTCGGCAGCGACCAGCGCAGGTCGAAGGTGTAGTGCGCCGATCCGTCGAGCTGGAGTTCGGCGGTCGCGCTCGAGGTGGGCTCGTCGCGGAAGGAGGCGGGAGCGATGGTGACGCCCGCCGATTCGAGGTGTTCGGCGATGGCGCGGCCCCGCGCATCCGGCCCCAGCGCCGTGAGCAGGGTCACGGGCCGGCCGAGGCGCGCGAGCCCGTAGGCGATGTTCATGGGCGAGCCGCCCGGATGCTCGGCGCCGTCGACCACGTCGACAAGCGACTCTCCGATGGCGAGCGCGGCAACAGGCATCGGGACAGGCCTCTCTACGGTGGGGGGTGGCTGCGAGTCAGTCTAGGGCGCGCCGGTGTGCGAGGATTGCCGCCGAGGGAACGGGGTGCGGATGGGATTCTTCGACAAGCTGTTCGGCGGCGGCCGGAGCGGTGAGCCGATCACGGCGGCCGATCTCGACGCGCGCACCTTCACCGTGACCGCGCTGCGCGAGGGGTACGACAGCCACGAGGTCTCCGATTTCCTCGACCTCGCCGTCGCCACCCTCGCCGCCTACGAACGCGGAGAGACCCACGGTCCCGACCTCCTGACCGCCCGACAGGTGGTCGAGAAGCGCTTCACGCAGACGAAGTTCCGCTCGGGCTGGGACCAGGGCGAGGTCGACGACGCCCTCGACGACGTCGCCGTCACCCTCCGTCAGTTCGAGGGCCAGTTCGAGGGTGCGGGCGAAAGCACCAGCGCCGGCTGAGCGGATTCGCGCACGCCGGGCCGGATGCGCCGCCCTGCCTCGGCGCGCACGTAATCTTGTGCGGTGCCCGCTGACTACGACCGCTATGGCTCCGACGTGCTCGCCACGTACAACCGCCGCGCCAAGCCGGCCGAGCTGCCGAAGGTGGAGGCCGAGTTCGACCTCGTGGTGGAGGAGGTGGCGAGCGACTTCTGCGGCAGCGTGACCCGGGTCGAGGGCCGCACGGTCGAACTCGAAGACCGGCACGGCAAGCGCCGGGTGTTCCCGCTCGGCCCCGGCTTCCTGCTCGAAGGGCGGCCGGTGCAGCTCGTGCACCCGAAGACGGCCGCGACGCGGGCCGCCCAGACCGGACTCAAACGCACCGCCTCCGGCTCCATCGCCGCGCCGCAGGAGCGCGCCCGGGTCGCCCGCGCCAGCCGCATCTACGTCGAGGGCCGGCACGACGCCGAGCTGGTCGAGAAGATCTGGGGCGACGACCTCCGCGGCGAAGGCGTCGTGGTCGAGTACCTCGAGGGGGTCGACGACCTCGACGCCGTCGTGCGCGAGTTCGCGCCCACCCGCGAGCGCCGCATCGGCGTGCTGGTCGACCACCTCGTCACCGGCTCCAAGGAGAGCCGCATCGCCGAAGCCGTGGCTCGCGGCCCGTTCGGGGCGAACGTGCTGGTGGTGGGGCATCCGTTCGTCGACATCTGGCAGTCGGTGACGCCCGCGGCGCTCGGCATCCGCGCGTGGCCCGTCGTGCCGCGCGGGGTGGAGTGGAAGCACGGCATCTGCGAGGCGTTCGGCTGGCCGCACGCCGACCAGGCCGACATCGCGCGGGCCTGGAAGCGCATCCTTTCCCGGGCGAAGAGCTACACCGACCTCGAGCCGGTGCTGCTCGGGCGGGTCGAGCAGCTGATCGACTTCGTCACCGAGCCGGTCTG
>BADC01000002.1 GCA_000333435.1 Corynebacterium-like bacterium B27
GTGCGATTGGACGGGGCGGATGCCCGCTACAGCACCACGCGCGAGGGCGACACCGTGCTGCTCACGACGGCGTTCCGGCAGGTGCTGAGCGGTGAGCACGCCCTCGAGATCACGTACACGGTGGATTCGCCGATCGTGGCGGCGCCGGCCGCAGCGGGCGACGGCGAGTCGGCGGGCGGAACGGTCGACCGGCTGCGCTGGGTGAGCCTCCTCGAGGGGTGGGACGACGCGCCCCCGTTCCGCGACGATCCGGCACCCGACTCGGTGCGCAGCTCGCTCACGGTGCCCGACGAGGTGATGGACGCGTCACGGGCGGCCGGCTGGATCACGCTGGACACCGCGGCGGACTCCGTGCAGCAGTGGACGGATGCGGTCGTGCCGTTCGGCAGCGCGCCGCCCGACGACTCCGGCACCACCGAGTCCCAGACCGCGGCTGACGGCGCAACGACCTTCTCGCTCGACCTCCGCGATGCGGAGGACACCGGCTATCCGTTCGAGCTGACCGTCGACGACGTGGGCGCGATGCTCGACTTCCCGGCGGGGACGTTCGTGGGGCCCGATGCTGGAGCACTGACGGTGCAGCGCATCCGCGACGCGTTCCCGCTCGCGCTCGTGGTGGCGCTCGGTGTGCTCGCGCTCGGCATCGGCGTGCTCAGCGCGGTCGCGGCCGGTCGCCGGCGCTCACGCCGCGCGCCGCCCGGGTTGCTGCGCGACGTGGTCTGGTGGCTCGGCACGTCGACAGCGGTCTCGACCGTATGGCTCTTCGTCTGGGCCACCTCCGACATGCCCGACGACTGGCCCGAGTTCCCGCCCCTCGGCCTCTCGGCCCTGGCCGCCCTCGTCGGCGCCGCCCTCTGCTACGTCTTCACCCTCCGCCGTCGCCCCGCCAAGGCCCGCCTCACCACCCGCTGACCGCTGACCGCTGCGCGACGCCCGCGGCAGGCCGCCCATCGGGCCGTGCGCTCGGTGTCACTGCCTGGCGCGTCAGAGCGGCTCGAGGAGCGCCCGGGCGGCCGCGGCACCGTCGAGCAGGCGGTTCGTGCGCGACTCGACACGCCAGCCCGCGGGCGTACGCACGAGGTGCCAGCGGTTGGCGCTCACGCGCACGGCGAGCCAGCCGCCGGGTGCGCCGCTCGGCTCGACGTCCACCGCCGACGCGCCCGACGCCGAGCGCGTGCCTGGCGGGAACTCGAAGACCACCGAGTGGTTGACCGCCACCGCGCGGTCGCCCACGAGGTCGATCCGCGGGCTCGTCAGCACGTGGGCGCAGCCGTTGGCCACGAGCTGACGGTGCTGCGGCAGATCGACGAGGGCTCCGACGGCGGCACCCCGCAGCACCGTGTCGTCGAACCCGTACTCCCCGGTCTCCGCCCAGAGCGCTCCCACCTCGGCCGCCTGCAGCGAGTCGACGGCTGGTCCGTAGCGCGCGATCAGGGCGGCGATCTCGGCACGGTCTTCGAGGTCGCGCAGCCGCTGCTCCAGCGCTGGATCCGCGCGGCCGGCGCTCTGACGGCGGCGCAGGGCACGACCGGGTCGGGGTGACATCCGTGGCACGACCCTCACCGTAGCACCGGGCATCCGGCCGCCTGCGGCCAGACCCGCTCAGCGCAGGAAGACGTCGTCGAGCGTGACGGTGCGGAGGCCCCGCTCGGCGATGATGCCCTGGAGCTGCGGGAAGACGTTGGTGACGGGTGCGAAGTTGAGGTGCCCGATCACGATGTGCTGGGGCAGGAACCACTGCGTGGCGAAGTCGACCACCTGCTGCTCGGTGATCAGCCCCGAGTCCGACAGCGAGCCGTACCAGAGCACCGGGCAGGTGTACCCGATGCTCGCGGCGAGCGCGTCGACGCGGGCATCGTGGAAGCCGTAGGGCGGGCGGAAGTACGGCCGCGCATCCACCCCGTAGGTGGCGAGGATGAAGTCGTGGTTGCGCTGCAACTGGTCGAGCACGTCGGCATCGCTCAGTTTGGTGAGGTCGGCGTGGTCGAAGGTGTGGTTGCCGAGCTGGATCTGCCCCGACTGCACGAGCGGGCGGAGGAGCTCGGCGTGCTGCGTCCAGCCCGGGTATGTGCCGTTGAGGAAGAAGGTGAGCCGCGTGCCCGACGCCGCCGCGAACTCGGTGTAGAGGCGGATGACGTCGGCGTTCGATCCGTCGTCGACCGTCCAGGCGAGCAGGTTGCCGTCACCGGGCAGGCCCGTGATGGCGCCGCCGGGCAGCGCGACCTTCTCGATCGGCGGGAGGGCCGGAGGGGTCGGCGTGGGAGTCGCGGTCGGCGTCGGGGTGGGAGTCGGGGTGGGGGTGGGGGTGGGAGTCGCCGTGGGCGTCAGCGACGGGGTCGCGGATGCGCTCACCGCGCCGCGGCTCGTCGTCGGCGCCGCCGCGCTCGAGACCGCGACGGCGGTCGCTCCCCCGACGACGACGCCCACGCCCAGCAGACCGAGGAACATCCGGCGGTCGACGAGCACCGGCGCTGGGCGCGCTCGCGCATGTCTCGGACTCACCGTGCTCCCCTGCCGGCGGCGCCGGACGGCGGCCACCACCCCCAGACGCTAGGGCAGCGGCTCGTGCGGTCGCTACCACTCGTTCGGGGGAACCTGGGCGCGCCGCCGCGGGTCAGAGCTGGTCGGGCAGGCCCGCCTGGCGGAGGAAGGCCGCGCGGTCGGAGTTGCGCGGCACGGGGCGCGTCGGCACCCGCCGCGGCTCCGCGACGTCCGGCGCACGATCGGCGCCGGCGGCCGGGCCAGGTGAGTCGGCGCCGGCGGCCGAGCCGCTCAGGTCGGCGCGGTCGATGACCGCCGTCTCCGCCGTGTCGGCGTCGAAGAGGGCGCTGAGTTCGTCGGTCGCGTCCATCGGCGCGGCACCGGCGCGCTGCAGGTCGAGCGGCCGCGTCGCCGCGACGTCACGCGGGTCGGCAAGGCTGCCACCGGTACCGGCGGTGACGCCTGCCGCGGCTGCGGCCCGGCCCCGCGCATCCGCACCCCGGCCGTCCACCGCCCGCAGCGTGGAGTCCGGCGCTTCGCCCGCCTCGAGCGATGCCTCCCACTCCGCCATCCGCGCGGCAGCCCGCTCGCCGGCGTACCCGCCCCACACCTCGAGCGCCCGCGAGATCACGGCCTCCTGCTGCTCCAGCACGGCGGCGTTGATGCGCTTGCCGAACTCCACCTGGTGCGCCGCCCGGTCTTCGGCCACCGCCACCTGCACCGACGCCTCCGCCTCGATGGCGCGCGCTCGCTCCGCAGCCCACACCGCACCCCCGGCGACCTCGCCGTCTTCGCGCACGTCGAGCATCCGGTCGTAGGCGGTCGGTGTGCCGAGGTTCGAGAGCACCTTCACGATCACCGGCAGCAGCTCGATGCACACGAACAGCGCTGCGATCATGATGTGCGCCACGTTGAGCAGCGCGTTCGCCTCGCCCAGCCGGAACAGTGCCGACAACCGCGAGAGCAACCCCGCACTGTTGTCGACCGCGCTGTCGTAGGCGGCCTGCTCGGCGGCGCGCTCCTGCTGCGCCGACGCGAGGGTCGCCTGGTCGTCGGCCAGTTGCGCCTTGGCGGCGTCGAGCCGGCTCTGTGCGGATGCCTGCAGGTTCGTCTGCGCGGCAGCCTGCGCCGTCTGCTCGGCCGCTTTCGCGGCATCGAGCCGATCTTGCGCGGCCTGCATCGCCACGAGCTTCGACTGCGTCACCGCGCCGTCGCCCCGGATGCCGGTGCCCCCGGTGCCGTCGATCTCCGCCAGGTAGGCGGCCTGCGCCGCATCGAACGCCGCCTGCGCGGCAGCGGTCGCCGCCACCGCGGCGGTGTAGTTCGGGTCGGCCGACAGGTCGGTCTGCAGCCCCTTGTCGACGATGGCCTGATTCGCGGCGATGGACGCCTGCAGGTCGGGGATGGCGGCGAACCGCGGATCGTCGGCCATCCGCTGCTCGAACGCCGCCTTGTCCTCGGCCTGCATCACCTGGATCTCCGAGGTGATCTCGGCGTTGAAGATCTGCAACGTCAACGGCGTCGAGATGACCGTGCCGATGATGAGGGCGAGCGCGATGCGCGGGATCGCGAGCCCGATGTTGCGCGCCACCCCCTTCTGCTTCGCCATGCCGATGATGAGCAGCCGGTCGAGGTTCAGGATGATGACCCCCCAGAACACCCCCACGATCACCGCGACCGCGATCGGCGCCCCGACGGCCATCTTCAGCGCGAACGCCGCCGAGACCGCACTGAGGAACGCCGTGCTCAGGATGACCCCGCCCATCGCGACGAACCGTGCGCGGTCGCCGGGCGCATCCTGCAGCACGTCCAGGCGCGCGCCACCGAGCCAGGCGAAGAAGTTCGAGACGGGGTTGGAGTTGTAGCGACGAGCCATCGTGACCTTTCGGGAGGTGACATCGGCCGGAACGACGGATGCGCGCCGAGGCCGCGCCCGCACCTCCCGGCACGAGGAGCGAAGCTACCCCACGAGCATCCGTGTTCCCTGGCACCCCTCTGAGTGCCGGCTATGCCGCCCGGCGCAGGCGCTCCCGTGGTGTGGCAAGCAGGTAGGCGGGCACGGCGACCCCGAGCACCACGAGGTGCATCGCCATCAGGGCGAGGACCGCGGCGGTCGTCGTGCCGGGGATGAACGCGAACACCAGCAGCAGCACGTCGGGCACGAAGGTCAGCGCGGCCACGACCGGCACGAGCACGGTGAGCACGCGACGCGGATCGCGGGCGCGCCGCACCACGATCGACCAGCCCGCCCAGCCGGCGAGCACGCCGACGAGCGTCATGGATGCGAAGGCGGGTGCGGTCAGCGGACCGTAGTCGGTGGGCGCGCCGACGGCGACCGCCACGGCGGCGACCGCGGCGTTGAGTGCGATCGCGACCACGACGGCGGCGGCGAGGACGAGCGTCGTGCGCACCCAGGATCGCGCGGGCGCGGGGTGGGAGATGGCGGATGTGGTCATGATGGCTCCTTCGGTGGGGACTCACCTCTCGAATTACGGTTCCAATCAGAACCGTTATTGAATAACGGTACTCGCTGGACCCGAAAGGTACAATGACCTCTTGTGGAAATCGATGACGCCCCTCGG
>BADC01000001.1 GCA_000333435.1 Corynebacterium-like bacterium B27
CCGAGGAATTATTCGATAAAGATAAGCTTACATTATGAAGAGCAGCATATTACAGCCGTATGGGTCTACTTGACAGTAAAATTTGAAGAGCATTGGAAGCCTGTTGATGTAGAGGTCGAGTTTAGATGCAAGTTCAAGGAGCGAAAGGTGGATGGGTAGGTTATATAGGGATATAGCACAGAGATATATAGCAAAGAGATACTTTTGAGCAATGTTTGTGGAAGCGGTATTCGCAATATTTTAGTAGCTCGTTACAGTCCGGTGCGTTTTTGGTTTTTTGAAAGTGCGTCTTCAGAGCGCTTTTGGTTTTCAAAAGCGCTCTGAAGTTCCTATACTTTCTAGAGAATAGGAACTTCGGAATAGGAACTTCAAAGCGTTTCCGAAAACGAGCGCTTCCGAAAATGCAACGCGAGCTGCGCACATACAGCTCACTGTTCACGTCGCACCTATATCTGCGTGTTGCCTGTATATATATATACATGAGAAGAACGGCATAGTGCGTGTTTATGCTTAAATGCGTACTTATATGCGTCTATTTATGTAGGATGAAAGGTAGTCTAGTACCTCCTGTGATATTATCCCATTCCATGCGGGGTATCGTATGCTTCCTTCAGCACTACCCTTTAGCTGTTCTATATGCTGCCACTCCTCAATTGGATTAGTCTCATCCTTCAATGCTATCATTTCCTTTGATATTGGATCATATGCATAGTACCGAGAAACTAGTGCGAAGTAGTGATCAGGTATTGCTGTTATCTGATGAGTATACGTTGTCCTGGCCACGGCAGAAGCACGCTTATCGCTCCAATTTCCCACAACATTAGTCAACTCCGTTAGGCCCTTCATTGAAAGAAATGAGGTCATCAAATGTCTTCCAATGTGAGATTTTGGGCCATTTTTTATAGCAAAGATTGAATAAGGCGCATTTTTCTTCAAAGCTTTATTGTACGATCTGACTAAGTTATCTTTTAATAATTGGTATTCCTGTTTATTGCTTGAAGAATTGCCGGTCAATCCCCGA